>NZ_JBEYYT010000031.1:0-44607 GCF_040645715.1 Spirillospora sp. NPDC046719
GGCCGCCCGGACTCGAAGGCGAGCGCGGCCCGCACCCGCGCGAGCTCCGCGACGACGCGGGGCTCGTCCGGCGGCCGTCCGGTGGCGGCGCGCGCGGTCAGCTCCTCCGCCCGTCCGGGCAGGCCCGCCTCCAGAGCGGCGCCCGCCGCGGCGACCCACCGGCGAAGGGCCGCCTCGGGCGCGGGCGACAGTTCGGCGGCCCGCTCGTACGCGGCGGCCACCGCGACCTGGCCACCGCGGCGGCGACCGCGCACCGCGGCCCGCTCCAGGGCGGCGGCGACCGCCTCGTCGGGCGCGGTGGCCACCGCGGCGAGATGCCAGGCCCGCCGGTCGTCGTCCACGGTCCCGGCGAGGGCCCTGTGGGCGGCCACCCGCTCGGCCACGTCGCAGGCGAGCCGCGTGGCGGTCCGCACCAGCGGGTGGCGGAACTCGACGCCGGTCGAGGCGACCCGGACCAGCCCGGCGTGCTCGGCCGCCGCGAGGTCGGTCAGCTCGGCTCCGAGCGCCGCGACCGCACGCGCGACCGTCTCGATCTTCCCGGTGCCCTCCAGCGCCGCCACCAGCAGGCACAGACGCGACACCGCCGGCAACTCCCGGACGCACTCACGGAACGCCGACAGCACCCGCCCCAGCGGCGGTTCGGTCACGCCGACCGCGAACCCGGGCGAGGGCAGGGCCCCGGCGCGCTGCTCCGGCGTGAGCAGGCGCGGGAGCTCGACCAAGGCCAGCGGATTACCGTCCGCCTCGGCCACGACCTGGTCGCGCACCCACGGCGCCAGCGTCGTGGTGGAATCGGCGAGCGCTCGCGCCGCCCGGCCGTCCAGTCCCGCCAGCCGCAGCTCGGGCACCCCGGGCGCGGGGAAGACGCCGGCGTCCGCCCGGGTGGCGAAGATCGTGGTCACCGGTTCGGAGCGCAGGCGCCGGACCGCGAACAGCAGCGCGTCCGCCGACTCCCGGTCCAGCCAGTGCGCGTCGTCGACCAGGCACAGCAGGGGCTCCTCCGCCGCGAGCTCGGTGAGCAGGCTCAACGCGGCCAGGCCGACCTGGAACCGGTCCCCCGGCGCGTCGGCTCCCAGCCCCAGCGCGCCCAGCAGCGCCTCCCCCTGCCGCCGGGGGACGCGCCCGACCTCGTCGAGGACCGGGCCCAGCAGGACGTGCAGCGCGGCGAAGGGCAATTCGGTCTCCGACTCGACCCCGGTCACCCGCAGGACCCGGCCCCGCGCGGCAGCCTCGGCATGCTCCAGCAGCACCGTTTTCCCGAGGCCCGCCTCACCGCGCACGACGAGAGATCCCGGAACACCCTGCGCGGCCCGTTCCAGCAATCGGTCGACCACATCCTGCTCGGCTTCGCGGCCGTATAACATCGCGCCCCGCCCTGACATCCCCACCCCACCGACTGCGGGAAGCGTACGCGTTCGCCGGCTCACCGTGCAGGTGAGACCTTGCGCCCCGGCGCCCGTGAAAGAAGGGCCCGGCATTCGCCGGGCGCTTCTAGCCGGAGCGATCGTTGATTTCGCCTGTGCTGGTCGTCAGGCCAGCACAAGCCCCAGCACGGTCAGCACCGTAGCCGCGAGTGCCTTGACAGCGTCACGGATGCAACCCTCGTCGGGGTTGTTGCCCGCCGAGCGTGAACATGGCCGCATGCTCGAACATCTGCACGCTCTCCGGATCGTTTATTGATGCCGGCAGACCGCCTACATACCCGGCCCGGGGTGCCCCCGGGCTGGACGCGGCCGCCCTGAAGCCGTGCAAGCTGCGCGACGGAACAGGCTTGACCTGCGAGTTCGACCTCAAGCGCGACGCCCCGGTGATCGCTCTGCGGGCTGACATCCGACGCCCTGCCCGTCCAGGAAGAGATCGACGTCGAGTGCGGATCGGAGGTGGACGGCGTCGCCTACGCCTGTGGACACGGCGCTCGTCCGATGAAGTTCTAGAAGGAACAGTCCGCTGCCAGGACGACCAGACGCGGACGCGACCGGACTGGTCAAGCGCCTGGTGGAGGCGGTCGCCAGCAAGTTCAACGCCAAGGCGGAAATGGGCCGGGCGGGCGCCGACCTTGCCCACGGCCTGGCTCAGGTGGTTGTCGACCAAGCCCGGGACACCGGTCAGGATCTCCGTCCCCGCAGCAGCCTCGGATGCGCTACCGGGGCCGATCATCGGCATGCGTCAAGATCCTCATCGGTAAGGTCCGCCGCGCGGCCGGCGCGTTCGCCCACCCCTGAAATATCCATCTGCCGGGCGGGCGCCAGTTCGTCGGCTGCGGCCAGCGAGCCGCGGCCGAGCCGACATGGACATTGGTGATCTTGTGGCTTGCCCGTCGGCGGCCCGGTGTCGCGGGGCACGGGGGACGGAGGTTACGGGACGATGATCACCTGGTACCACTCGTGGTCGATGATGCGGTCGGCCACGACGGCACGGCCGAGTTCGCCTCCCGCGCCCGTGTTCTGCTTCAGGGGGACGTGGGCCCGTATACAGGGCGCGTTGAGGGTGCCCCGTACGAGTTTGACGCTCCATACGCCGTTGTCCTGCCGGGGGATGATCTCCGCGCACAGGGAACCGTTCGTGCCGCCCTGGGTGGACTTGGCGAAGGGGAACTCGTCACAGGAATCGTCTTGGACCGTGGGGTCCGGCTTGAAGGGCAGCGGCCCCAGCGTGCACGACTGCTTGCGCCTGTTTTTCGCGTTCGTATCGTCGGCGTCACGTTGCAGCGGTTTGTCGGCGGTGCCGAAGTTGTTGGTCGTGAGGTTCGTCTGTGCCCACTCGTAGGCGACGGCGGCTGCACCGTAGACGGATTTGGGCAAGGTCACGTTGGCCAGGTGCCCCATGACGATGCAGCCGGGGCCGCCGCCGACCTGCGCGTCACAGCGCAGTTCGGGACCGTACCAGCTTCCGTTGATCCGTACGGGGGTCGCGCCGAGGATCTCCCCCCTGCACTTGGTAGGCGGGCTGGATGAACGAGACGGCCCCGTTGGAGACGGTGGAGTTGTAGGTGAGGGTGCCCTCCTTGGTCTCGTCAGGGCCCAGAACCGCGGGTGCGCCGCCCCAAGCCGGTGCTCCGGCGATGCACTGACCGCTGCAGGTGGAGCTCAGGGCCAGCGTCATGCCGGGGATATCTCGGTCTCCGTCGGCTTCAACGGCAGCGTCCAGGGCAGTTTCGCCACCGAAGCCCTCGGCATGGTCGGCGCGAGCGCGGGCCTGAACGTGCAGGTGAACTACTCCTCCACCAGCACCGCTTCGCAAACGATCACGTGGAACTTCCGCGAGCCCGGCTACTACGGCCTCTACAAGGGGATCAAGAAGGTCACCGGCACCTACGGAAGCGTCAACTGCAACCGCGTCCAGCAGAACGACGGCAGTTGGGCGTTGAAGTGGATCGAGGGACCCGACAGCGGCGGCTACACCACCTACACCACCCTCGAAGAGGGCGCCGTGCGCTGCCAGGACCAGGTGCCCGCCAACAGCATCATGCGCAAGGCGCAAGAGCTCCTCGACTGCACCAGCGCCGCCGCGAAGGCCAAGCACCCGGCGGGTGCGGTGGCACCGACGGCGAAGCAGCTGCGGGACCGCCGCGCGCAGCGCCCGGCGTCCACCGGCGGCACGTCCGCCGCACAGCCCAAGGCCACCGAACGCAGCACGCGGGCCGCGCTCGCCTGCCAGTCCGACTCCTACAAGATCGCTGTGCCCGGGCAGCCCCTGTCCTGGGGCGGGCCGCTCCTGGCCGACGACGGTGTCCGCCTGCGGCCCTCGTCGATTTTCAGTGCCCACCTGGACAACTGGCGGCTGTGCAACGTCACCGAGCACAACGGGATCCTCGAGGCGTCCCTGTGGAACTGGGGCAACGGCGGCTGCGCGACCATCGCCCCGCAGAACGCGGCCACCGAACAGGCGGTCCTGATGACGGTCCCCTGCACCGAGGACGACCTCCAGCGGTTCTACATCTACCGCGACGTGCCCGGCTCCGACAAGATCGGCGTCCAGAACAAGTACACCGGCTCGATGATGGGCCACGACCGGTACGCCGACGGGGAATTCATCCGCCAGTACTCCAGCGGCAGGCAGGATGGCTCCGGTACCTATGCCCTGATGAAGGTCTGACCCTTAACTGCGTCACCCACCTGGCGGCTGGAGACACATTCGGGAACGAGGAGCCTTGCAAGGCATCCGAAAACGATTAACGTCGTTGTCACATACCGCTCATCCTGGCCTCGGTCCCGGCACCGGACCCGGCATTCCGACCGCCCGCCCGACGACAGGCCGGATACGGCCTGGCAGGGCGCGCCAGCACGTTGTGCCTCCGCGTACAAGGTGCTGCCCGCTGCCTGAGAGGCAGGCAGAGGGCAGCAGCTCACCGGCTGGCGACAGATCCGAGCCCGCGCCGCAGCTCGACCTCGACGGCCTGCAGCGCCGCGCAGCCGCGCGTTGACCTGCTCGGCATCGGTGAGCCGGCCGGAGACCTCCTCGTAGGCGGCCTTGGCGTCCGCGTAAGCCTCCCGGGCGCGCTGCTCGCGGCGCTCGGCTGCCGCAGCGTTGTCCTCGGCAGTCCGGCAGGTCTGCTCAGCGCGGCCGTTCTCCCTACACGCCTGGTCGGCGTCGGCGCGCCCGGCCATCAGCGCGACCTAGCCCGCCGCCAGTACGTCGAGCAGGCGCGAGTGGACCTGTTCGCTGTCCAGAGCGAGCGACGCCGTTGTCCGGCGGCCGATCACGGAAGGCGGTGGCCGGCGGCCCGGAAGAGCTCGTACCACTCGGCACGGGTGAGGGGGATGTCGGAGCCCTGGGCCGCCCCAGCCACTCGGTCGGGAGTGGTGGTGCCGAGAACGACCTGCATACGGGCGGGATGCCGGGTGATCCACGCGGTGGCGATCGCGATGGGCGGTACCCCGTACTCGGCGGCGAGACGGTCGATGGCCGTGTTGAGTTCGGCGTGCTCGGGCGCACCAAGGAAGACCCCATCGACGCGCCCGGACTGGAACGGGGACCAGGCCTGGACGGTGATGTCGTGCAGTCGGCAGTAATCGATGACTCCGCCGCCGTCCAAGGTCACCGACTCCGGTTCACCCACCATGTTGGCCGTCAGGCCCTGGGCGATGATCGGCGCGTGGGTGATCGACAACTGGAGCTGGTTGACGACGATGGGCTGGCGTACGTGGCGCCGGAGCAGCTCGATCTGGCCGGGGGTGTGGTTGGAGACGCCGAACGCCCGCACTTTCCCGGTGGCCTCCAATTCGTCGAAGGCCCGAGCGACCTCCTCGGGCTCGACGAGCGCGTCAGGCCGGTGCAAGAGCAGGATGTCGATGCGATCTGTGTCCAAGGCGCGTAGTGATTCTTCGACCGTCGCGATGACATGCTCGTAGGAGTGGTCGTAGTAGGGACCTTTTCCGACGATGCCCGCTTTGGTTTGGATGGTGACGGCGTCGCGTTCGGAGGCGGTGAACCGCATGGCCTCGGCGAATCGCCGTTCGCACTCGTGCGGCGACCGGCCGTAGATATCGGCGTGGTCGAAGAAGCCGATGCCGACTTCCCGGGCGGTGCGCACGAGCGCGCGGATCTCCGTGTCGCTTTTTTCTGCTATGCGCATGAGGCCGAGCACGACATTCGGAGCGGAGATTTCCGTCCCGGGTAGGGTGAAGCTCTTCACTGGCTGGGCTGTCCTTTCAGATGCGGCGCTTCCGCCGGACGAGCAGTCATCGCCCTGAAGTAGATGATCTGAATCTCTCTTAATCCACCGAACACGCGGGTTGGTGATATTGCGGCCGCTCCGGCCTTTGGGGGCGCGACCGCGCGAACCCCCGTATACGTGGTTGCCCTTCATGATGTCCCACTCAGCGGCCGGGCACGGACGGATTGCCCTGGCCTCTCACGGCGCAGGGGACTGGGCCGCCTCGGCGGGGGCTACTCGGCTCGGGCCGCGCGTTCGAGGGACTGCGCGCGCTCCTCGGCGGCGCGGGCGCGTTCGGCGGTGGCGCCGAGCTGCTCGCGCACGGCCGCGGCGTCGGCGGCCGAAGTGTCGCGGGCCTGCACGGCGGCCGTCAGCTGCCGGCGGGTGTCGTCTAAGTCCTGGGCACCGTCTCGGGTGGAGTCGGCGGCGCGTGCGGTGGTCGCGGCGTGCGCGTCGCGTTCGGCGTCCAGCTCGGCGCGCGCGGTGCCGCGATCGTGTTCGGCGGTCGGGCCGGATCAGGGCCGCCGCCCCGGGTGACGTCTGAGCGCGGCTCGGCGTCACGGCCGGGGGCGGGGAGGACACTGCCGAACCCCGTCAGGCGTTCGCCGCCAACGGCGTGGACGACCTCGCGAAGAAGAACGATCAGAACCTCGGAAGGACGCGCTGGTTCGCCGCAATGACGGCATGCAAGTCCGTTAACGGCGAGGTAACGGCCGGCTCGGAACACTCGCGATCATGGATTCCGACGTTCCGTCCCCGCCGTCATGAGGCCGATCGCGCTCCTGGTGGCGGCGCTCGCCGGCGCCGCCGTCCTACTGGCGGCAGGCTCATCCGTCGTCGTCCGGGAGACGATCCCGCCCCGCGCGACGAACCCACCGCCCACCGGAACCCCGATGCCCGCACCGTCCAGCCCTCCCGCGTTCGGCCGGTCGGAGCGCGCGTCCCTCACCCGCGCGCTCGACCGCTACCTTCGCGACATGCCCGGCGACCTGTCGGTGTCCGTGCGGGAGGTCACCACGGGCCTCGGCTTCACCTACAACGGCGACCTGCGGACGGCGACCGCCAGCATCGTCAAGGTCGACATCGTCATCGCCCTGCTCCTGCGCGCCCAGCGGGAGAAGCGCGTCCTCACCGCATCGGAGCGGACGCTCGCCGAGAAGGCGATCCGGATCAGCGACAACGATGCGGCCAGCGCGCTGTGGAACGAGATCGGCGGGGCGTCCGGGCTGGCGTCTGCCAACCGCAGGCTCGGCCTGCGCGACACGATCCCCGGCGGGGGCGGTGCTTGGGGAGCGACGACGACCGGCGCCGCCGACCAGGTCCGGCTGCTGGCCGCGCTCACGTCCAACCGCTCTGCCCTGCACGCCTCCGGCCGCCGCTACCTGCGGAGACTAATGGCGGACGTGACGTCGGAGCAGGCGTGGGGGGTGAGCGCCGCGGCCGGGGACGGGGCGCAGGTCGCGCTCAAGAACGGCTGGCTGCCCCGCGGGATCCACGACGGGCGCTGGACGGTCAACAGCATCGGCCTGATCCGCGACGCCGGCCGGCTGTTCCTGGTCGCGGCCGTGTCCGAGCGCGACTCCACGCTGGAGAAGGGGATCGCGGCCGTCGAGCACGCGTGCGCGAGCGTCGTCGCCGCCCTCGCTCGCGCGACCTCGTCCGGCCGCGCCTCCCAGCGGTAGCCCGGTCACGCCGACTCGTCCCGGGACCGCACCTCGTGCCGGGTGCGCGGCAGCAACGCGGCCGCGGCAGCAGCCCGGTGAGCAGTCCCCTTGCCGACAGACCCGCGACGAGCAGCGCGGACTTGGAGTGGGCGCGGGGTTCGCTCAAGTCGACCCAACCCCCGCTTCCGTGCTGCACGGCCGGGTCGACAAGATCGTGTTGGGGATCTCGCACAGACCGGACGAAGGGCGAAGCGGTGTGGATCACGATGCGGCATCCCCGCATGGCTTCGGCGTACGAGCCCTCCCGCAGGAGGCCGGATGCGAAGAGACGCAGGGTTCCTGGTGATGCATCGGCGGCGTCGAGAAGGTGCTAGCCCCTGCCGGCACCGCGCGGGTCGCGGACTGCGGCATGGACGGTGACTCCCGCGTCGACCAGGCCTTCCACAATCCAGCCGGCGACGTAACCGGTGGCGCCGGTCACCATCACCAGCGCGCTCGCATCGACCGGCAGGTTGCTGAGATCGACCTGGGTGTCCATGGAGTTTCCCTCTCACCGTAGTCCGCGACCCGGAGCCCGGCCTCTACTCGTTCACCAGGAGGATCTTGCCGACGTGCCGGCCGGCTTCCATGTGCCGGTGGGCCTCGGCGGCTTCGGCCATGGGCAGGCGCTGATCGATGATCAGCTGCACGGCCCCGTTCTCGATCATCGGCCAGACGCGCTGCTGCACCTCGGCCACGATCGCGGCCTTCTGCGCGGCGGGCCGCGTGCGCAGGGTGGTGCCGTGGACCGATGCGCGCTTGAAGACCAGTTCAGCGAGGTTGAGCGGGCCCTCCAGGCCGTCCTGCATGCCGATGATGGCCAGGCGCCCGTCGGTGGCCAGCGACCGAATGTTGCGCTCGAGGTACCGGCCGCCGATGACGTCGAGGATGACGTCGTAGGGTCCGTGCTCGGCGAAATCATCCGTGCGGTAGTCGAGTGTCAGGTCGGCGCCGAGTTCCCTCGCCCGCTCGGCCTTCTCGGGACCGCCCACCGTGGTGACCACCCGGGCTCCCAGGGCCTTGGCGATCTGGAGCGCCACGGTCCCGACGCCTCCCGCCCCGCCGTGCATGAGGAAGGTCTCGCCCTCCTTGAGCTTCGCGGTCATCACGATGTTGGACCACACCGTGGCGGTCGCCTCGGGCAGCGCCGCCGCCTCGACCAGTCCGGTCCCCTTGGGAATCGTGAGCAACTGACCCGCGGGGACGGCGACCTTTTCCGCGTAGCCGCCGCCTGTGAGCAGCGCGCAGACCTCGTCGCCGACCTGCCGGCCGGTCACGCCCTGCCCGAGGGCGCTGATGCGGCCCGAAACCTCCAGACCCGGGTAGGGCGAAGCGCCCGGCGGCACCGGGTAGAGCCCCATCCGCTGCATGATGTCAGCCCGGTTGAGGGCGCTGGCCGCCACATCGATGACGACTTCGCCGACAGCGGGCGTCGGGTCGTCCACCTGCGTCCATTCCAGGACCTCGGGGCCACCGGGCTTCTTGATCGATATCGCCTTCATGGATGCTCCGCTTCACATGGCTGAGTGAGGGCTCCCGCGGACGTCCCAGGTCAGGGCGTTTTGCGGCAGGTCTTTGCCGGGAGTGCTCGGCTGAAACCCGCCCTGTGGCGGGCCCGTGGTCGCGCCGCGTGCAGTGCCGGCCGCGCAACGGCCCGCCTCTCGGTTACCGGGAGCCGAATGTTTGCAGTGCACACATTATGAACAGAAGTGCGCAGTGTCAACATTCGTGAGGGGTGTCACGTCGGCGGTCGTGCGCTGGGGTGCTGTTGCGTGGTCCGAGGCGTGCTATGGGGGCGCGGGTGCCGTCTTGGTCGCGACGGCTCAGTTGCCAGCGTGCGGAGTGGTCATGGCGGGGTGATGCAGAACACTTCCTCCAATGTCTGCACTGCTTACATCGTCCGTTAATGTGAGCACTGCAAACATGGTCATGGTGGAGATCGAGAGGGGAACCCGTATGGCCGGCGAGCTGTTCTCACCGCTGTCCCTGCGCTCTGGGCAGGTGCTGGGCAATCGGATCGCGAAGGCGGCCATGGAGGAGAACCTGGCCGGCGACGGTCAGCTTCCCGACCGGCGCTTGACCGCGCTGTACCGCAGGTGGGCCGCCGGCGGCGCCGGACTGCTGATCACCGGCAACGTCATGGTCCATGCCGAGGCGCTGACCGGTCCCGGGGGAGTCGTGCTCGACGACGCGGCGCCATTGGAGCCCTTCGCCGAGTGGGCCAAGGCCGGCAAGGCCGGGGGAGTGGCGATGTGGATGCAGATCAACCACCCCGGTCGCCAGGTCCAGGCCGACATGCCCGGTGTCGTGTGGGGGCCGTCGGACGTGGGCGTTGACCTGGGGCGGCACAGCAGCCGATTCGGGCGCCCCGTCGCCATGACCCCCGCGCAGATCGAGGACACCGTGACCCGGTTCGCGGTGACGGCCCAACGCGCCGAACAGGCGGGCTTCGACGGTGTGCAGGTGCACGCCGCGCACGGCTACCTCCTGTCGCAGTTCCTGTCGCCCCTGGTCAACCGGCGCACGGACGCCTGGGGTGGGTCGCTGGAGAACCGGGCCCGGATGCTGCTGGAGGTCGTCCGTGCCGTTCGCGCCGTCGTCTCACCGGCCTTCGCGGTCGCGGTGAAACTCAACTCCGCCGACTTCCAACGCGGCGGATTCGACGCCGACGACGCACGGCGGGTCATCGCGCTGCTCGAACCGCTCGGCATCGATCTGATCGAACTGTCCGGTGGCAGCTATGAGAGCCCGGCGATGACCGGTCGTCCCGCCGACACGCGCACCCGGGCCCGGGAAGCCTATTTCCTGGATCTGGCGACGGACCTGGCCAGGACCAGCCCGCTTCCGTTGATGCTGACCGGCGGCATCACCCGCCGCGACACCGCTCTCAGGGTCCTCGACAGCGGTGTCGCGCTGATCGGCATGGGCACCGCACTGGCCGTCACCCCGGACCTGCCCGACCGCTGGCGGCACGGTCGCGAGGCCGAGCGGCAACTGCGGCCGGTCACCTGGTCCGACAAGGCTCTCGCGTCGTCTGCGAGCATGGCGCAGGTCCGCCACCAGATGCGCCGCATCGCCCGCGGTAGCGCGCCCAGGCCTGCCATCCACCCCGCGTACGCGCTCTTGTCCGAAGAACGTCGGCGCCGACGGGCCTTGCGGCGCTACCGCGCGTGGCTGCCTGCTTCGCCAGGCACCGCCACAGCAAGCCGCCCCCTGTGAGAGGCCATCGACGACGGGCCTGCTCAAGTTGTCGCGCTGGCTCCTCCCCACTCAGGTCGGGTTGGGGACCGAGGTGGGGATGGGCATGTGCAGGGCGATTTGGCCTTCGGTGACGACGTCGAGTCGGACGGGTTGGATGGGCTTGAGTGATCGCAGGTCGTCGGCCATGCGGCCTTCGCCGATCCGGAGAGTGATGTCTCGCGGGAGGCGTGTGGTTCCGGTGGCGAGCATGTTGGTCTGGCTCAGGGTGGAGTGCCACGCGCCGTTGATGGTGGTGTAGGAGATGAGGGTGGAGACGCGCCTGCCGCTGGGATGGCTGGTCTGGCTCGGTGTCGGTGCTGAGAACGACAGGTCGGTCCCGCCGGTGTCGTTGGCGACGCGTGCCGCGGTCCGATCGGTGTCGATGTCGACGTCGAGTTCGGTGACCCACTTGGGGAGACCGTAAGCATCGTGCCCGCGTATCTGCGCGATGTCGGTATTGACCGGCAGCGACAGCACGTAGGAGTCGAGTTGGTCGTTCTTGAGGGCGGCGAGGAGGTCGATGAACCCGAGTCGGCCATGCCGGGCCGGTCGCACGGCGATGCCGACGGCGGCCTCGGTGTAGAAGTCGATGTCGCAGACGTCGTAGCGGAAGAACATGATCGAGATCAGTCCGAGGCCGGGGGCGACTTCGAGTGGTGACAGCTCTGCGGGCAGACGGGTTCGGATCGCGCGGGAGCGGGCGAGCAACGTGATGCGGGCGCTGGAGGAGCGGTAGTAGAAGTTCGGCGTGAGCGTGGTGCCGATCGGTGAGTCGACCTTGGTCTTGGGCATCCGTCGGAAGAAGTCCACGCTGGGGACGCGGGGGTCGCGGTCGACCTCGTCGAGGTCGGTGTTCATTCGGTACCGGTCGTAGAGGCCCCCCTTGGGAACCGCGACCTTGCGGTCGCCGAGTTCGACCTCGACCATGTCCTGCTGAGATGACGACATCGGCATGCTCCTGGGATCCATGGGCCGGGTCTGGCAGGTTCGGTCATCGGCATGCCGGGCTTGATCCCGCCCGGCGATTCTGGTGATCGGCGCGTCGACGCCCCCGGGCGGTTGCCCCGCCGTGCGGTCGGCGTGGCAGCCGCTGCTTCGTCGGGGTGCGCGGGCGGCTCAGACGTTGTGCAGTGCCGTCTTCAGGGCGTCCACGGCGAGTTTGCGGGCGACGTTGGTGGCTCGGGTGTCGCGCAGGCTGTCCAGAAGGAGGAAGTCGTGGACCATGCCGGCGACCCGGACCGCGGTGACGTCCACGCCCGCCTCGCGCAGCTTGTTGGCGTACATCTCGCCCTCGTCGCGCAACACGTCGGCCTCGTCGGTGATGAGCAGGGTGGTGGGCAGCCCCCTCAGTTCCTCCAGGGAGGCCTGGAGCGGGGAGGCGTACACCTCGGTGCGCCGTGACGGGTCGGGGGCGTAGGCGTCCCAGAACCACTTCATGCCGTCGCGCGTCAGGTAGTAGCCCTCGGCGAACTGCAGGTAGGACGGGGTGCCGAAGTCGGCGTTGGTCACCGGGTAGAGCAGGACCTGCGCCTTGAGGTCGATCCCGCCGCGCTGCTTGTTCATCAGTGCGAACACCGCCGACATGCAGCCGCCGACCGACTCGCCGGCGACGGCGATGCGCGTGGTGTCCAGGCCGTGCTCCGCGCCGTGCTCCATGACCCACTGGCCCACGGCGTAGTTCTGCTCGACCTGGGTGGGATACCTCGCCTCCGGCGCCCGGTCGTAGACGGGGAAGACGCCCGCGGCGCCCGCGCCGACGGCCAGTTCGCGGAAGAGGCGGTCGTGGGTCTTCTCGTCACCGAAGACCCAGCCGGCGCCATGGATGTAGAACATCACCGGCAGCGGCCCGCTCGCCCCCTTGGGACGGATGATGCGGGTGCGGACCGTGCCCCACTGGCCGGTGTCGACCTCGACCCACTCCTCGTCGACGTCCGGGCGGGGCACGCTGGTGTCGCTCTGCAGATCGAGGAGGATCTCGCGGCCCTTCTCCGGAGGGACCTCGTAGATCCTGGGGTGCGGATCGGTCGCCTCGGTCAGCTCCTTGGCCGCGGGCTCGAGGAACGGCGTGATCGGCGGCGGCAGACTGGTCATCGTCACTCCCTGTCATAGATGGCTGTATGGCCTGTCGCGCGGCCCACCAGCCGCCACTGGCGGCCGGTTCAGCCCTGCGGTGGCCTGCGTGCCGTGGGCCTTACCCACGGTGACCGGGTCAATCCACTCTGCAGGCAATGAGGCCCTTCCTGCTCCCACGGCGTCACGCTCCATGCGGCGGCCGATGCGCCGCCGAGAGGGCTTGCATCAGGCATTCGTTTCAGGGTGTTTCACACTGTGGGACTGCTGCACTGCGGGTCGCCTTATCGGAGCGGCGTGCGGCGTAGCAGGAGAGCACGGCCAAGGCTGAGAGGGCCGCCATCAGGCCGAGGGCGTACCGGTAGCCGGTGACGAGCTGGACCACGCCCGACGTGGAGACCTGCGACAGCGTGCCGGCGAAGACGTGGTCGCGCAGGGGCGTCGCCACGGGGGCGGTGATGATGGGGAAGGCCAGCGCGGTGCTGACGACGATCCCGATGTTCATGATCATCAGGCGCATCGCGTTGACTATGCCGAGGCGGTGGGACGGGAGGGCCCGCAGCAGCGCCGTGGCGTTCGCCGGAAGGAAGGCCCCCGATCCCGCGCCCATGAGCATCAGGCCCAGCATGATCGGCCAATAGCCGGTGTGAGGCGACACCGCGACCAGCAGGACGACCAAGCCGAGGGTCGTCAGTGCGGAGGCGAGCGCGGCCATGGTGCGGGGGTCCATGCCGCGCTGCAGGAAGCCCGATCCGGTGGAGGCGACGACCGCGATCGCCGGCATCGCGAGGACCTTCAGCCCGGCGGTGACGGCGTCGTCTCCCTCGACGGCCTGGAAGAACAAGGCCATCAGCAGGACGGCGCCTATCCGGGCGGTGGCGTCCAGGAAGGTGGCGAGGATGCCGAGGGCGAACGGCGGGTCGCGGAAGAGGGCGGTGTCGACGACCGGGTGGGGACTGTGCCGCTCGACGGTGATGAAGACCGGCAGCAGGACCGCGAACACGCCGACGCCGCTCAGCACGAGCGGGCTGGTCCAGCCGAGGTCGCCGGCCTGCGACAGGCCGAAAAGAAGGCCACCGAGACCGGCCAGGATCAGGACGTTGCCCGGCACGTCGACGCCCCGCTCGCCGTGGGCGGGTTCGGCCGGCCGCAGCACGGCCGCGCCCCAGGCGAGGCACAGCAGGCCGAACGGGACGTTGTACCAGAACACCCAGCGCCAGCCGAAGTCGTCGACCAGGAAGCCGCCGAGGGTGGGGCCGGCGAGCTGCGCGATGGAGAAGCCTGCGGTGTACACGCCCATGGCGCGGCCGAGATGCTCGCGCGGGAACACGTCGGTGAGGATGGCCGCGCTGTTGGCCAGCAGCATCGCGGCCCCGGCGGCCTGCAGCACCCGCAGCCCCACCACGGTCCAGGCCGTCGGCGCGAAGCCGAGCAGAAGGCTCCCCAGCGTGTAGGCGGCGAGCCCGGCCAGGTACATGGCCCGGCGCCCGAACATGTCGGCGAAGCGACCGAAGACGATGATCAGCACCGTGTTGGCCAGCATGAAGGACAGCAGGATCCAGCTCGCCTGTACCGGGCCGGCGCGGAAATGGCGGACCACCGCGGGCAGTGCGACGTTGAGCGAGTTCCCGCCCAAGCCCATCAATACGCTGGCCATGGTTACCACCGACAGCGTCCACCAAGAATTTCGTGAAGATCCGGCGGCGAGGCTGGAATGGTCGGCCTCGGCTTGCGCTGCGCAGGTCATGCTTGTCCATTCGGCCGGTTCATGAACCCATCGAGACGCCTTCGCTGGTTGAGTTGCCCTTCGCGAGACCGGGGATCAAATAACTGGCTCTGATCAGGTCGTTCAGCGGCGAATTCGGTCCATGCGCTCCTTCAGTTCCTCGCTGACGACCCGACGCTGGACTCTTTCGGCGAGTAGCGGAAACTGGCCGCCGAGCGCGCTGAGGACTCGTACTTCGAACGGTGCCACGTTCACTTCGGCACTGTTCCGGTGGATCGCTGTAAGGACGGCCTCGCCGACTTGCCTGGGAGATGCGGTGCGCACTCCCGCAGGGGGTTTGATGCCGGTGTTGTGGAACATCCCGGCGTCTCTGACGAATCCCGGCTGGACGAGCGACACCCCGACACCGGTGCCGTCGAGGTCCTGGCGCAGTCCCAGGGTGAACCCACGCAGCCCGAACTTTGTGGCGCTGTAGAGAGCGTTGGAGGGGGATGTTGCTTTTCCGGCCAACGACCCGATCATGACAATGTGCCCCCGGCCGGTCTCGATCATCAACGGTGCCAGCCGGTGTGCCAGCATTATCGGTGCACGCAGGTTGACCTCAAGTGCTGCGTCGATCTGTTCGGCTTCGTAGCTCAAAACCGTGCCGCTGGCAGGCAATGCCGCGTTGGCGACGAGGATGTCCACGCTCCCGGCGGCCTCGGCCAAGCGTTCCACGTCAGCTCGGTCGGCGAGATCGGCCACCAATGACCTTGCGCCGAGCGCCTCTGCCACCGGTGCGAGCGCACCCTCCCGCCGACCGGTGATGAGCAGATCCGCCCCCTTTGCCTTGAGTGCCTGGCCGATGGCGCGCCCCAGTCCGCCGTTGGCGCCGGTCAGCAGCACCCGTGCACCCTTGATCTGCATATCTTCTCCTCAAGCAGGAAGTGTGCGTCTGGAAGGTGATTCACCGAGACCGCTAATATCGGAGGTGAGCTATTGGAGGGCCTCCTCGTGAAGGTATGGCCCACTCGCCGGTGGATCGGAAAATGGCTGAGGCTGACCACATGCTGCGGTCCCGCGTAGACGATATAAATACTCGATGCGCGATCACCCGGCACCGCGGGGGCGTCTCCTGTGGCGAGGCTACCATCATAAGTACGGTGTAAACAAGGTTTATGGCGCACGCCGCGTAGACCCACTGCTTGATCGAGGGGCTGAGGCCGGTTGCTCACGCCGAGTGGCGGCTCGTGGCATCGATATCGGCCGGCACGCCGCTGCGGTCCGCCGAGTCCGGAGACGATCGCGTACAGCGCGAGGGAGCCCAGCCGGATGACCGTGCGGCGCAGGTTCGCCGGGCGCCCGCCGCCGCCGACGCCGAGGATCGCCGCCGCCAGGTAGCCGCCCACGATCCAGCCGATGACCAGGTAGAACGACGACAGGCCGCTGCCGTCCCCGGCGGCCGGCGGGCGGATGTCGACGGTCCGCACCTGCCGGTGCCGGGACTGCTCGATACCGGCCGCGATCTGCTGGGTGGTGCTGGACACGGCGGGGCCGCTCGCGGACGCCACGGGTCGCCTTTCAGTGCGTTCAGCTGCGCGGTGACCTGCCCCGCCGGCTGCCCGGGGGCGACGGCCGCGACCGGGATGCGGTGTGGGGTCGGCGAGTGGAACGCGCCGATGTAGGACAGGATGAACGCCAGCTGCAGGGTCAGCACGCCCACGACCAGGCTGAACGAGCGCGGCGTCACGGCATCGCGCAGTTCGCGGTCGGGTGCGGCCCCGCTCCGGCCGGTCGCGGGTTTGATCATGGCCGGCGTGCCCGCCGAACGGCTGCTTCACCTGTGGGAAGTGCGGCCCCAGCGCTGCTTGCAAGGGTATTTCGACCGCTTTGTGGTGGTAGGTCTCCCGCGTCCAGCGACGGTGCGGTCGGTGGGGCATCCGGACAGATGACATCGCCTG
The DNA here is from genome assembly GCF_040645715.1 of Spirillospora sp. NPDC046719. Classification (NCBI taxonomy): domain Bacteria; kingdom Bacillati; phylum Actinomycetota; class Actinomycetes; order Streptosporangiales; family Thermomonosporaceae; genus Spirillospora; species Spirillospora sp. NPDC046719. The sequence goes on from NZ_JBEYYT010000031.1 coordinate 16,336, forward strand.
AGGTGGTCGGATGGCATGCCCATGCCTGAAGGATGACGAGGAATCGTGTTGACAGTCTCTGATCGACAATGACACTCTACGTACGTTGTAAACAACGTTTATGTCGTATGTCGGCAAAGAGTGATCGAGCGCCGGTCACCTGAACAGGCGGAGGTACTCATGCGAATCGGTGTGGCGTTGGCCGAACGGAGCGGTCTCGATGCTTTGGAGCGGCTGACGAAGGATGTGCGTCAGGCGGCCGCCGACGGGCTCTCGTCGATATGGATTCCGAACGGTGCCGGGATGGACATGCTCACCGCGCTGGCGGTGATCGGGACTCGGGTGCCCGGCATCGAACTGGTACCGGCCGTGGTTCCGACCTACCCGCGCCACCCGGCCACGTTGGCGCAGCAGGCTCGGACGACCGCGTTCGCTCTGGGCTCAGGACGGCTGACCCTGGGGATCGGGGCTTCGCACAAGATCGTGGTGGAGAGCGTGTACGGCTACGCCTTCGACCGGCCCATACGACACATGGAGGAGTATCTGTCGGTCCTGGTGCCGCTGCTGGAGGGCGAGAGCGTCTCGTTCAGGGGCGAGACGGTCCGCGCGCAGATCGCTCTGTCGGTGCCGAACCCGGAGCGCGTACCACTGCTCGTTGCAGCTCTGGGGCCGAAGATGCTGAAACTGGCCGGCGAGCGTGCGGACGGAACCGTCCTGTGGATGACCGGCCCCCGCACCGTCCGTGACCACATCGTGCCGACCATCAACGCCGCGGCCGAAACGGCGGGCCGCGCCCGGCCCCGCGTGGTGTGCATGCTGCCCATGGCCGTCACCGACGACGTCAAGGGTGCGCGGAAGCGGGCGGCGGAGATTTTCGAGGCCTACGGGACGCTGCCCTCCTACCGGGCCATGATGGACCGCGAGGGCGTCGAAGGCCCGGCCGACCTCGCCATCGTGGGGAACGAGCAGGACGCGCGGGAGACCCTTGAACAACTCGCCGCGGCGGGGGTCACCGACTTCGTGGCTGGAGAGTTCATGCGCGGCGAGGACGGCGCCCGCACCCGGGAGTTCCTGAAGACCTTCTCGAATTCGTAGGTGGGCCTTGAGACCCCGACAGTACGGAGGGACGTCTTCCCGATCGGCGTTCGGCTCTCGCCGGAACACCCTGGCTCCGGGGATGAGCCCCTATCAGTGGGCGCATTGAGCCGGCCGGAGTCCGGGGAGAGGAAATACATCGAGGCGAAGTCTCGCCTGCATCGGCCTCATCCGCGTCAAGGTGAGCCGAGTGGGTGGGCGGTGGCCCCTGCCGTCCATCCGGCGTGCGCGTAAACTTGCCAGGCCAACGGGCCCCTGATCGTCAACCGGGTGGGCCGGTCGGACGGAGGGAGACGGGGTCATGCCGAAGCCTGCGCCGCAGCGCGTCATGAGGGTCGTGCTTACCCGCGAGCTCATCGTGCACACGTCGGTCGACCTCGTCGAGCGCAAGGGGCCCGAGGCCCTGTCGATGAGGGCGGTCGGCGCCGAGCTCGGGGTGACGGCGATGGCGATGTACAAGCATGTGCCGAACAAGGACGCGCTGGTTCGGGGCATCGCCGAGTACGTGATGGACACCATGGACCTGCCGGAGGCCCCGCCGGGAGACTGGCGCTCGGGAGCCCGGGAGCTGGTAAGGGCGTTCCGCAGGACCGCCAACGAGTATCCGCGGAGCATGGCGCTGGTGGTGGCGAGCAAGACCGGCATTCCCGTGGGGCTGCGCGCGATCGAACGCGCCCTCGGACTCTGCGACGAGGCGGGACTCGACGGGAAGACCTCGGTTCATGTGATGCGCTCGCTGATGGCGTACGCGCTGGGCTCCCAGCTGCGCGAGGCCGGCCAGAGCAAACTGATGCGGGAACCGTCGGGTGATCTGGCCGACCTGCAGGATTCGGATGCCGTAGCTTGCCTGCCCGGAGAGGCCCACCCGGGCGAGCTCAGCGAGCACGGGACGGACGCCGACTTCGAGTTCGGCCTCGAACTCTTCCTGTCTTCGATCGAGCACATGGGCGGCCCCGCGAACTGAGGAGAGCGGTCTTCGCTCTACGGGCCGTGTCTCCGCATTCTCGACTTCCGTGTGCTCAGTACGATCAGCCGGCCGTACGGGGCAGCCGGTCCAGGGCGGACAGCAGCATTTCCAGTCCGCATTCGAAATCGGCGTCGTGGTCGGGGCGGAGTAGGACGTCGGCGAGGGCGACGACGTGCGGTATCTCCTCGAGATCCACGCCCAGTCCCGTGTCGCCGGTTCCAGTGGGAAGGGCGTGCGGCATCGTGAGTGCTTCGCCCTCCATCATCTGGGCGCCTATCACGTAGGACATCAGAGCCCGCAGCGCGCGTACCGAGGTCACGGTGTCGAATCCGGCTGCTTCGAACAATGCCAGAGCCCGCTGGGCCGTGCGCGAACCGAACCGCTGCCCGACCCTGCTCGTCAGTACGAGGTACATGCTGCGGGGGTAGCGGTGGGCGGTCGCGCGGAAGGCGGCGACCAAGGTGCGGACGTTGCGCTTCCAGTCCTGGTGAGGGGCGGCGTCAGGCTCGGGGACGACGAGACCGGACAGTATGGACTCGGCCACCGCTTCGAGAAGCGCCTCTTTGTTCGGTACATGGTTATAAAGGGACATCACGCCGACGTCGAGTTCGGCCGCGATCTTGCGCATGGACAGGGACTTGGGGCCGTCTCGCTCGATGAGCGTGATGGAGGTCCGCACGATCTGCTCGCGTGTCAGTCCTTCGACGCGATCGGCCCGTCTGGTCGCCATCACCGTCCCGTTCGCGTGGCCTCATCGTTGTGCAGGACGCATCGCCTGCGCTGCCAACTAGAGACTATCCATCCCCGGGGGGCCGGCGTGGACGGAGCACGCCACGGACGGCCCCGCGGCGGTCCCTGCCGCAGGACGCCCGCGGTCGCGTCGGCCCGCGGCTTCGCTCAGGGAGCGGCGTCGGCGATGACGGCGTCGACCTCGGCCTTGCGTTCGGCCTCCTCGGCGGCGAACCGTTCGGCGTCGCGACACCACCACCAAACCGCTGCCGAAGCAGATCCTGACCTACGTCATGCAGGACGAGGCCCGGCACGTCGCCTTCGGACGGCTGGCCCTGCGTGACCACTACAGGCAGCTGTCGGCTCGTGAACTCGCCGAGCGGGAAGAGTTCGTGGGTCGCCATCGCCTGGTCGGGGATCCCGAGCAGGTCATCGGGGTCGGTCTCCGTGTCCCAGTCGATGCGTTTGACCGAGTCCCACTGCTTGTCCTTGCCCTTCTGGTACAGGGCGAGCAACTCCTCGCGACGTGGCGTACGCCATAAACCTTGTTTACCTTGTACTTACCGTGGCATGGTGGCTCTGACGGTGTCAACGGACTCCGGAGGAGTGCTGAGCGGAACCGCACCCGCCGGCACATGGAGGTTGTCATGGCAACGGTGACCGCCGGCGTCACGAACGTGACGTGGGTCGACAGGAAGAAGCATCTATGGCTACTGGGCCTGCTCGTCCCCTTGTCGCCTTTCCTGTCCTGGGGCTTGGTCGCGCTCAGCGGATGGGAGATCTTCTGGTTCACCGGGGTTCTGGTGCTGGGCCTGTTCGGACCGGTCCTCGACAGCGTTCTGGGCGAGGATTCCAGTAATCCGCCCGAGAGCGTCCTCGCCTGGCTGGAGAAGCAGAAGTACTACCGTTGGTGCGTCTATCTATACGTTCCGCTCCAGTACGCGGGCCTGATCATGGCGTCCTGGGTATGGTCGCGCGGCGATGTGTCGATGCTCGGCAAGATCGGCCTCGCCCTGACGATCGCCAACGTCGGTGGTGTCGGTATCAACACCGCCCACGAGCTCGGCCACAAGAAGGAGTCGGTGGAGCGCTGGCTGTCGAAGATCACTCTGGCGCAGACGGCGTACGGGCACTTCTACATCGAGCACAACCGCGGCCATCACGTCCGGGTGGCCACCCCGGAGGATCCTGCCAGCGCCCGGCTGGGTGAGAGCTTCTACCGGTTCTGGCCTCGCACGGTGTGGGGCGGTCTCGCATCCGCGTGGCGCTTGGAGAAGGCGCGTTTGGCGCGCATGGGCAAACGGCCATGGACGCTGCGCAATGACGTGGTCAACGCCTGGGCGATGACCGTCGTCCTGTTCGGCGCCCTGATCGCGGTGTTCGGGCCCGGGATCGCGCCCTACCTGCTCGTCCAAGCATTGTTCGGATTCACGATGCTGGAGGTCATCAACTACCTGGAGCACTACGGGCTTCGACGGCAGAAGACGCCCAGCGGGCGGTACGAGCGCTGCGCCCCCCGGCACTCGTGGAACAGCAACAGCATCGCCTCCAACATCCTGCTGTACCACCTGCAGCGCCACAGTGACCACCACGCGAACCCCACCCGCCGATACCAGGCCCTGCGGCACTTCGATGAGGCGCCGCAGTTGCCCGCGGGCTATTCGGTGATGACCAGGCTTGTTTTCGTGCCGCCACTGTGGCGGCGAGTCATGGACAAGCGTGTCATCGCCCACTACGGCGGTGATGCGAGCCTGGCCAACATTCAGCCCGGGCAGTACGGCCGCTACGGCGTTACGCCGTCCGGCGAGAGCACCGGGGTGACGCCTTGACCTACCGCTGCCCGGTCTGTGGCTACGAGTACGTCGAGGAGGCCGGGGAGCCACGCGAAGGCTTTCCGGCTGGGACGCCCTGGGCGGAGATTCCCGCCGACTGGTGCTGTCCGGACTGCGGTGTCCGCGAGGCCGTCGATTTCGAGAAGGTGTGACATGCAGTACCGAGTGTGGGAGTGCGTGGTCTGCGGTTTCGTCTACGACGAAGCACAGGGCTGGCCTGAGGAGGACATCGCGCCGGGCACCCGCTGGCAGGACATCCCCGACGACTGGTCCTGTCCCGAGTGCGGTGCGGCCAAAGCCGATTTCCAGATGATCGAAATCAGCCGTGCCTGACCGGATCGGCGAGTCCGCCCGCATCGTCATCGTCGGCACCGGGATCGCCGGCGCCACGGCCGCGCTGACCCTGCGAGCCGAGGGCTACCAGGGCGGCGTCGTGCTGGTCGGCAGCGAGCACGCAGAGCCCTATCGACGGCCACCGCTGTCGAAGGATCTGCTCGCTGGACGGACATCGGCCGAGCGGATACGGCTGAGATCCGCTGAGGCGTGGGCGGTGCAGCACATCGACCTGCGCAGTGGTGTCACGGCCACGGCGCTGGATCGCGCACGGAGGACGGTCCAATTGTCGGACCGTACCGAACTCGGCTACGACCGACTCCTGCTCGCGACCGGCGGTCGGCCGCGCACGATCGAGGGCGTGTCGACGCTGCGGACTCGTGAGGATGCACTGGCGCTGCGCGCCCGTCTGCGCGAGGGCGGGCGCATATTGATCATCGGCGCCGGGCTCGTCGGGCTGGAGACGGCGGCGACGGCGTCGACCATGGGATGCCAGGTGACCCTCTGGGAGGCCGACGACCGGGTCCTGGGACGGGTCCTGCCCGGCGAGCTCGCCGCACCCATCGCCGCGCTGCACCGCGAGCACGGTGTCGACCTGCGGTTGAACACACCGGTACGGCACGTCACCCGCCTGCCCGGTGGCGGCTTTCACGCCGTTGGTGACGACATGCAATGGTCCGGCGACCATGTGCTCGCCGCCATCGGCATCGTTCCGGAGACGGAGCTCGCCGCGCACAGCGGTCTGCCCGTGGACGACGGCATCCTCGTCGACCCGTGCCTGACCACGTCCGATCCGGCCGTCTACGCGGCAGGAGACGTCGCACGCCTCCCTGCGGGACGTCGCGAACACTGGTCAGACGCCCAGGCACAGGGCGCCACCGCCGCGCGGAACATGCTCGGCCGGCGTTCTCCGCACACGGCGATCCCATGGTGCTGGTCGGATCAGTACGACCTCAAGCTCCAGATCTGTGGACGTCTCGCGGGCGAGCCCGTGGTGTCCGGCGATCTCGCCGGCCGCGACGCCTCGATCCGCTTCGTGCACAGCGGAGATCTGGTCGGTGCCGTGTGCATGAACCGCCCCCGGGAACACCGTGAACTCCGGGACCGCATCGAGAACACCGCGAGCCGCGCACAAGCGAGGACCTGCCGCGCGGGTTCTGGCCGAGGCTGACGCCCTCGACCTCAACTCTCCGGCGTGGGCGGGGTCGCTGCCGTCCGCGACATCGCCGGCGAGGCGGCGAAGAGCGCGCGGACGGCGTCGCCGACCTGGTCGGCGACCACGCCGGGGGAGGAGGCGTCGAGCTTGCCGTCCAGGTGCAGGAACGCCAGGCCGTGGACCAGGGCCCAGATCGAGGTCGACAGGGCGTCCGGATCCGCGTCGGGGAAGGTGCCGTGCACGATGCCGTGCACGTACTCCCAGATGGCGATGGTCGCGCTGACCCGCTCCTCGTTGTTCGGGTCGCAGGGCTCGGCGAACATCACCCGGAACAGCGCCGGATGGTCGAGCGCGAAGCGCACGTAGGCGACGGCGACCGCGGCGAGGTCGTCGGGAGTGGCGGGCGAGGGGTGAGCGGCGCTGAGGTGCTCGGCGAGTTCGCGGTAGCCCTGCGCGGCGACCGCGGAGACCAGTGCGTCGCGGTCGGCGTAGTGACGGTAAGGGGCCGTCGCCGACACGCCGGCCCGCCGCGCCACCGCCCGCAGCGAAAGCGCGGCGCTGCCGTCCTCCTCAAGCAGCTCCCGCGCCGCCTGCAGGCAGGCGGCGCGCAGGTCGCCATGGTGGTAAGAGGCACCTTCGCGCACCATTGATCACACTCCTCTATCGACGGCGCCTACGCCGATCGGTCGATGTATGCGCCGCGCACATGGTAGGCGATGGGCACGCGGGCCCGCGCGGAAGGGCCGACCGGCCGGACGAGCGCGGGCCGCGATGCCTCAACGGGAGCCGGCCTTCTTGATCACCGTCAGTGCGGTGGTCATGAGGAGGGCCCAGGTCTGGGGTGAAATGTGAGCTGGTGGAGTGAACCCGTGGATGCGCTGGTGGGCGACGGTCTGGGGCTCGGTGTATTTCAGGATCCCGTCGGCCCCGTGGCGGCGGCCGATGCCCGAGTCGCCCATGCCGCCCATCGGTGCGTCGATGCTTCCCCACGCGGCGGCGAACGCCTCGTTGACGTTGACGGTGCCGGCGTGGAGGCGGGCGGCCACGGCCCGGCCCCGGGCGCCGTTGCGGGTCCAGACGCTGGCGTTGAGCCCGTAGGGCGTGGCGTTGGCCCGGGTGATCGCCTCCTCGTCGTCGCGGACGGGGTAGATCGAGACGACGGGCCCGAAGGTCTCGTTGTCGTACAGCGTCATGTCGGGCGTGACGTCGGTGAGGATGGTCGGTTCGTAGAACAGCGGGCCGAGGTCGGGCCGCGCCCTGCCGCCGTCCAGGACGGTGGCGCCCTTGGTGACGGCGTCGTCGACGTGCGCGGTGACGGTGTTGAGCTGGGCGGGGGTGGTGAGGCTACCGACGTCGCTGCTGTAGTCGTAGGCGGCGCCGATGCGGAGCGCATTGGTGCGGGCGACGAACGCGGCGACGAAGCGGTCGCGGACGGCCTCGGCGACGTAGAGGCGTTCGATGGAGACGCAGAGCTGGCCGGCGGAGGGGAAGCACGCCGCGACGGCGCCGTCGGCGGCCCGGTCGATGTCGGCGTCCTCGAGGACGAGCATGGCGTTCTTGCCGCCGAGTTCGAGGGAGGAGCCGATGAGGCGTTCGCCGGCGTCGCGCGCGATCCGGCGGCCGCTGGCGGTGGAGCCGGTGAACATCATGTAGTCGGCACCTGCCATCAGCGCGCCGCCGATGGAACCGCCTCGTCCGATCACCATCTGCCACACGCCGGACGGCAGGCCGGCCTCGTGCATCAGGTCGAGTGCCCACAGCGCGGTGAGCGCGGTCTGGGTGTCGGGCTTCTGGACGACGGCGTTGCCGGCCATGAGCGCTGGGATGGCGTCGCCGGCGGCCATGCTGAGGGGGTAGTTCCAGGGCGAGATGACCGCGACGACGCCCTTGGGGTGGCGCAGTTCGGTGGTGCGGGTCAGTACCGGGATCGCGCCGCGGCGCCGCTTGGGCCCGAGGAGCCGGGCGGCGCTGCGCGCGTAGTATCGCGCGGTGATCGCGATGTCGGTCACCTCGAGGAACGCGTCGCGGCGGGTCTTGCCGCTCTCGGCCTGCATCAGGTCCAGCGCCTCGTCCTGGCGGGCGAGGACGAGGTCGTGGAAACGCAGGAGGATCTTCTTGCGGTCGCGGACGGACATGCCGGCCCAGTCCCGCTGGGCGGTGCGGGCGCGCGCGAAGGCGCCCTCGACGTCCGCGGGCGTGGAGACCGGCAGGTCGGCCAGCGGCGTCCCGGTGTAGGGCGCGCTGGTGGTGATCCGCGCGGCGTTCGCCGCGGCGGTGACCCGCCGGGCCAGCCGCTTGACGAGGGCCGGGGTCAGCGACGGCGGCAGGGGGCTGGGCACGACGGGCGCTGGGCCGGCGTGATGGGTGGCCATGGCAGGGCTCCTCGTTCAGTTTCGGTCAGGGACCGAGGTGGGGACCGGCATGTGCAGGGCGAGTTGGCCTTCGGTGACGACGTCGAGCTGGACGCTCTTGATGGGCTTGAGCGATCGCAGGTCGTCGGCCAAGCGGCCTTCGCCGACCTGGAGAGCGGCGCCGCGCGGGAGGTGCGCGGTTCCGGCGGCGAGCACGTTGGTCTGGCTCAGCGTCGAGTGCCACGCGCCGTTGATCGTCGTGTACGAGGTCAGGGTGGAGACGCGGCGGCCGCTGGGGTGACGGGTCTGGGCAGGTGTCGGCGCCGAGAACGCCAGGTCGGTTCCGCCGGTGTCGTTGGCGACGCGCGCCGCCGTTCGATCGCTGTCGATATCGACGTCGAGTTCGGTGACCCACTTGGGGAAGCCGTAGCCGTCGTGGCCGCGGACCTGGGCGATGTCGGTGCTCACCGGCAACGACAGCACATAGGAATCGAGGTTCTCGTTCTTGAGGGCGGCAACGAGGTCGACGAACCCGAGCCGGCCGTGCCGGGCCGGTCGCACGGCGATGCCGACGGCGGCCTCGGTGTAGAAGTCGATGTCGCACACGTCGTAACGGAAGAACATGACCGAGACCAGCCCGAGACCCGGCGCGACCTCCAGCGGCGCCAACTCCACGGGCAGTCGGGCACGGATCGCACGGGAACGGGCGAGCATCGTCAGCCGGGCGGTCGAGATGCGGTAGTAGAAGTTCGGGCTGAGCGTGGCGCCGATCGGGGAATCGACCCTGGTCTTGGGCATCCGCCGGAAGAAGTCCACGCCGCTGACGCGGGGGTCGCGGGCGACCTCGTCGAGGTCGGTGTCCATCCGGTACCGGTCGTAGAGGCCGTCCTTGGGGACCGGGACCCTGCGGCCGCCGAGGTCGACCTCGACCACGTCCTGCCGGGTTGACGACATCGGGAGCTCCTCACGCTGATGTTAGCAATGCATACATGAGGCTATCCGGCAATGTAAGCACCGTCAACAAGGTGGCTCGCGAGTGCTGCGGCGCCCGCGAAGAGCGGGGCCGCCGCCCGAGTTCAATGTTGACACTGCTCACTCCGCGACCTAATGTGGATGGTGTAAACATTGGGCGCCGGGGTATCCGGATGACGGCCGCCACGGCCGTGACCTGCACGATCGGCGGACGGTCGCTCAGCCGCGGCTCTTGGCCTCTCAGCCGGGTCGTCGGTGGATCCGGCGCTATCGGAGGGAGACAGGGAGATGACCAAGGCTCTCTTCGTGGTGTCCGCAGCCGATCGGTGGACGCTGCGGGACGGAGCGGTGCACCCGTCGGGTTACTGGGGTGAGGAACTGGCGGTGCCGCACAAGATCTTCACCCGGGCCGGATGGGAGATCACGATCGCGACCCCGGGCGGCAAGGCGCCGACGCTGGACCGGCTCAGCATGTCCCGCACCGCCGGCAGGCCGTCCAAGCTGCGCGAGGTGGCACGGTACCTGGACTCGATCCAGACCGAACTGGACACCCCCAGGACACTCGAGGAGATCGACCCGGACGAGTTCGATGTGGTCTTCTACCCCGGCGGGCACGGTCCCATGGAGGACCTGGCCTATGACCCGGTCTCGGGCGCACTGCTGACCCGCGTGCTTCACTCCGGCAAGCCGCTGGCGCTGCTGTGCCACGCACCGGCCGCGGCGTTCGCAGCCAAGAACCAGGACGGATCGTGGCCGTTCACCGGCTACCGGATGACGGGCCTGTCCAACCTGGAGGAGAAGTTCAACAGCTTCGGCCGCAAGGCCATCTGGCTACTGGAGGACCGCTTGCGCGAGAGCGGCGCGGACTACGTCAAGGCGCGCCTGCCGCTGCGACCGTTCATCGTGGTCGACCGCAACCTGTACACCGGGCAGAACCCCGCCTCTTCTGAGCGGCTCGCCGACCGCCTCGTGAACGACCTCACCCCGCAGCCCCGCTGAGCACCGTCCGCCGCTGCGGTGGTGCTGTAGAAGAGCACGGTCTTGTTGCGGTGCTCACGCTGGTACCAGGCGGCTACGACGGTCAGTGCGAGGACCTTGCCGCGGAAGTCGGGACGGGTCCAGATGCCTGCCTCTGCGGCGCTGGCGTTCGATGCGGGTGTGAAACAGATCGACACCGGCTCCCGGTTGTGGACGGCCACGGCCCACTCACCCATACGGCCCTTGATCAGTGCGTTCCACTCGTCGGGCTGCCAGTTGTCAGGTCGTATCAGGCGTTGCGCGCTGCGCCGGCCGTCGGCGCTGGAAGCGATGATCGGCAGCGCGGCCGAGTCTGGGACGGCGAGACGGTCGGGGAAGACGAAACACGGACCACCTTCGACGGACACCGTCCGGTCGCCGAGGGATGCGACCAGACAGCGAAGTGCATCGGGTAGTTGACCGGGGTTGTACTCCTGTTCCATGCCGTCGATCGGGCTGGGAAGTGCGAGTCCGGGCGCGAGTGCCAGAAGCCGTGCGCGGGGAGACCATGCCCACACGGCGAGCAAGGAAGGATCTCTCAGAGCCGCATGGGGAGTGTTCGGGTCCGGCGCGAGGCCGTAGTTCGCGTCGATCTCCATGGCCAGCAGGCGTCCTTCGTCCCAGCTCATGGCAAGTGGCTAACTTCACCGGTCCCGACCGGTGATGAGTCTTATTGAGCCGGGCCACCCCGCCCGGGGGCGGGGGCGCGGCTAGGAGGGGCCCGCGCCTCAGGGCGCGAGAGCCCGTCCCGTTGGTCGCGAACGCTTCCAGAAACACGGGAGTGCGCCGGGGGCCGATCCCAGACGGCGTCCTGTTAAGCGCAGGCCAGCATGGCGATGGCCTGAGCGAGTTCGGAGTCTGCGGGCAGCGGACGGTGCTGAGCGGCGTCGGTGCGCAGAATGCCGGCCAGGTCTGTCTTCACACAGGTGCTCCATGCCGGTTTGCTGCAAGACCTCGGCCGATCCCGCTCAGCTTCTCGACGCGGCGCCGCGCTCTGCTAACAGAGCTTGCAGCTTCGCGGGGAAACGATCATCTCACGCCAAGTCCCACCCGGCGCGGTGCAGCCGCGGCCACAACCGCGTCACGGTTCGAACGTTCGGATCAGCGGCTCGGACGGCTCCCACGCCTCATCCGGTAGCGGACGCAATGGAAGACCCGACGGCACGAGCCTGCATTATCCCGCAAACGCGCGCTGACCATTCGGGACAGGGGGTGAGCTACGGAACCTGACGAGTGGGTTTTAAGGGGCGCGGCGTAGAACGATGATCCCTGATTGCTCGTAAACGTCGGTGAACCCCTGGACTCTTAATCCGTCTAGGTTGTTCACTTCCGGCCGGCCGGAACAGGTGCGCGAATGCACATCGATGATCGCCCAGCTGGTGTCCTCCTTTCCTTCGCCGATCAGTATCGCTCGATTGTCTCGGGGAATCTGAGGCAGGAGATAGTTGCTCACTTGCACCGTCACGCCGGTGGGCACGTGCGCGATTGCCTGCTGGACGGCCTGCCGGTAACTCGCCGACCGGGTTGTGCCCCCGCTAAGCCATGACCGCAATGGCGTGGCCGGGCTGACGGCGACCAGCAACACCATCGCCAAAGCCAGTTCCGGCCACCGCGATGTGGCGACTCGGACCAGGCCACCGCGGACGAGGCCACCGCGCACCCATGTGGTGTCCGGCGTTGGCGCGGGGTCATCCCGCCGACGCATCCGAGCCAGACCGTCGGCCATCCCGATCACGAGGATCACCATCAGCACCGTGCTGTAGTACAGCGTCCAGGCCCACATCGCCGGTTTCATCGACAGCATCCGCTCGACCAGCGTCGGCAGCGTGAGCAGCACCACCGGTGAACGGAGCGCGCCGAGCCCGAACGGGACCAGCAGCAGTCCCCAGGTGGTGAGCTTTGTGGGGTTGTCGAAGAGGGTGAACGCGGTGATGGCAGGATGGGTGATCACGTAGCGGCCGAACTCCTCCAGGTTCGTGGAGCCGCCAAGCCCCAAGTAGTCGTAGTGAGGGTATGCGCCGCCCCGGAAGTGCGGAATGATCACGCGGACGGTGGTGATCAGCACGAGCGGGCCGGCGAGCAGGAGCACCAGGGCGTGCCGCCATTTGCGGTAGGCCATTGCCAGGACGCCGAACATGAACACCGTCGCGCCCATGTCCTCCTTGGCGAGCATGGTGGCGCAGGCGAACACACAAGCGGCACTCCATCGCCCGGCAAGGGCGCGCTCCAACGCCCAGGCCAGCAGAGTCGCGCTGAAGATGGTCTCATGTACGTCGTAGCCGACGTCATTGAGCAGGCCGAACGACGTAAGGTACGCCGCGGTGAGGTACACCGCCGGGCGATTGCCCAGCAGCCGCCGGACCGTCCGGTAGACGGGGATCCCCGATGAGGCGAGCAGTACGTGACCAGCGATGATCAGCGTCTGTGGGGCATCCCAGAGCCAATACAGCGGAGCCAGCAGCGCGAACAGCGGCATGAAGTGATCGCCCCAGTGATGAAAACCCGGGCCTTTGATCGGCACCTCAGGAAAGCCCCGCATCGCCCAGCCGTGTACCGCCTGATCAAAGATCCCCAGGTCACAGGCGGCCGTCAGCACATTATGCTGCCGGGACAATCCGACCAGGCAATAGCCGACGGCCGCCGCTGCTACGAGCCAGCTACAGGGCGAACGGATAACGCGCCGGGCCACGGCGACGGCGCCGTGAAAGACCTTCATTCTGCCGAGGCTCGGTCAGTGACGAATCGCTCGTACGTCAAGCCGTTGTCGTCCACGGGCCATCCCTTCTGAGTCACACCCCCGGGACGCGGCAGCACTCCTGATCTGTTGCACTCGCAGGACCACTTTTTCGATCACTTCAGGAACGCTGGGGCATTCCCTCGGGCAGACGGGCGTCAGGCCAGTCCGCTCGGCCGTGCGACGGGACCGGCTCGGGTCCCTGAGTCGACTCCTGCGCTGCTGCTCTCTTCTGACCGACCACGGCACCGATACGGCTGACCCTTGTGCAGGAGGGGCTGCTCCGGTGCGCACCGCGTGGCCGCCTTTTGGTAGAGCTGACCGGCGGCGATCTGCGGCAGCACCTCGCCGGCCAGGCGCCGCCCGGCGTGCTCGACGATCACAGCGGTCTGCCGGCAGTGCATCGCGAAGATCATCGCGGTGGACATGTCGACCCGGCCGAGCGCGATGCTCGTGTCCACGAGTTCGTCCAGCCCGCCGCCCAGACCGCCGTGCTCAGCGGGAACCAGCAGGCCCGAGGAGGCCGATGTCGCGCATCTCCGTGAGCACGGCATGAGGGAACACCGCGTCCCGGTCGGTGTCGGCGGCGCTGGAGGCCGCGGTACGGCAGACTCGTTCGATCCGGTCGCGGAGCCGCCTCATCTGAGCTGGGGGCCGCAGACCGGCCGGTGCATTCACCGGGCTTCACCGGTCCGCGTGCGCTCTGCAGCGTCCCCAGAGACTGCCGGCTCATGAACTGGGCCGTTACGCGCAACAGGTTCCCCGCAGTGCGGAAGGTCTCTTCGACCAGGACTTCCTCTGGAAGCCGGATCCCGAATGCGTCTTCCAGCGCGAACATCAACTCGATCGCCTGCATCGAGTCCAACCTCATGTCGCGCAGCGGTGGCTCGGGAGCGAGCGGCTCGGCTCCGAGATAGGGCAGGAACGGAGTGGACAGCTCGGTGAACGCTTGTCCATGATCAGCTCCTACGGTGACGGGTCACAGGGGCGGGCGCGCCGGGCGGTCATCGAGCGCCACACCCGCCGCATCCGGGTTCTGGGCGCCACTGCTCACCCGACCGCGTCGTGACCCAGGCGGTCCGGAACCTGGTCATGGACCTGGAGGACGCCGGCTGCCGGGCACGGTTCCCAATCCGCGACCGCGACGGCAAGTTCCCTGAGCATCGGCCTCACCAGGGCATCGCCAACGCCCACCCGTTGAAGCCGCTGCCTCCGCCTATCAGCGAACCAGGCCAGATCGCGCACCTGAATGTCCGAAGAAGGGAACGGCTGGGCGGGATCCTCAACGAGTACCGGCATACAGCTTGACCTGCGCGGACGAGGTTTTCGGCAGGGGCCATGCTCGACCTTGCCCGCGTGCGCGGTCGGGGATGGCGTCCAGCAGCGGGGCGATGCGGTCGCGTGATTGATCGGCGCGTCGGAGCCCTTGGTCGGGGTCGACGAAGGTCAGTGTGAGCAGCCGGTCAGCGAGGTGCAGGCGCAGCCAGGCATCGAGGAATAGGCAGGTGGGCGACTGCGGCGTGCGGGGGCCGATCGGGCCGTGTTGTCGAGTTCCAAGCCTGGTTCACTTGTATGTCGGTGCCGCTGGAGTCGGCGCAGCGGACCGCAGCCTCGCCGCGAGCCGCTCTCCCATGAGTGCGATGGTCTCGGCCAGCAGTTCCATGTCATCGGCCATCGAGCGGTCCTTCTCAGCTTGAACCGCGAGGAACGTGCCGTCGATCCCGGCCATGCCGATGTACTCGAGTCTGTCGGCGACCGCCGCGGCGATCTCCGGGCCCTCGTCGTGGAAGGACTCCCGGATCATGTGATTCATGTGGCGCCTGCCCTCGCGCCGCACCTTGTCGATCGTCTCCTTCACCTCGGCCTCGGCGGCGTCGTCGTCCTCGCTGAGGATCAGGAACATGTGCAGGCGGAGGAACTCCTCCCGCTCGGTGAGCACTCCGGCCGCACGGCCGAGAAACCAGCTCAGCCGTTCCTGGGGGGTGCCGCCGACGGGCGGGTCGGCGTGCGCGGCGCTCATGGCCCTGAAGAAGTCGTTCATGCCGCGCTCCATCACCGCCGAGAGCAGTCCGCCCTTGGTGTGGAAGTGGTGGAAGATCACGCTCTTCGCCAGCCCGATCTCGCTGCTGACGACGGAGAGCGGCGTGGCTGCGTAGCCCCGCTTCCCCATGATGCGTGCGGCCGCTTCAAGGATGTCCTCGCGTGAGCGTTTCCCCCGCCGGTTGCTGACCCGCTGCCTGTCCACCCGTGAAGCATACGGCGGCGGAACACGTCGCCTGGCAGGGCGGACGAGCCACATACGGGCCCGTTTGCCAAGGGAATTCTGCAAACCAGAAACACCGATCCGGCGGTTGACCGAAACCTTCTGGGGCCGTGACACTCCTCACCAAGAAATCGACCGCTCGGTCGAACTCTTGGAGGAGCACGCATGCCTGAACACTTCGACGCCGACGTCGCGATCATCGGTTACGGTCCTACCGGCCTGGTCGGCGCACTGTCGTTCGCCACCAAGGGAGCGTCCGTGGTCGCCTTCGAGCGGGACCACGACATCTACGCCCGCGCCCGAGCCGTCACGATCAACGACTGGACGATGCGGATCTTCCAGGACCTCGGCATCGACGAGCGGATCGAGAAGGTCATCGAGCCGCAGGACCAGCTGCGCTGGAAGACCTACGACGGCCAGGAGATCCTCCGTGCCAAGCAACCGCCCTCGGCGCTCGGAACGCGCAACACCAAGCCGCGCTTCTTCAGCATCTACCAGCCGACGATGGAGGCCGAGCTGCGCCGCTGCGCGGAGGAGACCGGCGGCATCGAGGTCCGCTACGGCGCCGAGGTGATCGGCGTCGAACAGGACGACACCGGCGTCACGGTCACCGCTCGTGACGGCGCGACCGGCGCGGAGACCACCACCCGGGCCCGTTACGCGCTCGCCGCGGACGGCGGCTCCAGCCTGACCCGGAAACTGCTGGGCATTCCGATGCTGGGCGACACCGACCCGCAGCTGTGGATCGTGATCGACTGCCGCGTCAAGCGCTGGTGGCCGGACCGCGACCTCCTCACCTTCTGGAGCGACAAGGAGCGGCCGGTCGTCGACATCGCGCTGTCCGCAGGCAACCACCGCTGGGAGATCCCGCTGAGGCCGGGGGAGACCGAGGCCGACTTCCAGACCCCGGAGCAGGTCTGGCCGCTGCTCGACGCGATGGGGATGACGCCCGACGACGTGGAGATCCACCAGCACGCGTTCTACCGACACCACGTCCGCGCGGCCGAGACCTGGCGCGTGGACCGGGTCTTCCTGGCCGGCGACGCCGCCCACCTGATGCCGCCGTGGGCCGGTGCGGGGATGCAGTCCGGCATGCGCGACGCCCACAACCTCGCCTGGAAGCTCACCCGGGTCCTGCGCGGGGAGATGGACGTGGCGGTGCTCGACACCTACGAGGCCGAACGCCGCCCCAACGTCGAGTTCTTCACGCAGATCGCCGTCCAGTTCGGCCGCGTGATCAAGCAGCAGGTCTCACCCGAGGAACTCGAGGCGATGAACGCGGTGCCGGAGAACACCGTGACGCCCTACGAAGAACCGATGATGGCGCCGCCCGTCCTCGACGCCGGGGGCTGGCTGCGCGGCGAGGTGGAGGACGCCTCCATCGTCGGACGGATGATCCCGCAGCCGGTGGTCGGCGACACGGTGGGCCTGATGAGGCGGCTCGACGAGCTCCTCGGTGACGGCTTCGTCCTCCTGGGCGCCGACACCGACCCCCGGACGCTGCTCGGCGCCGAGGAGAAGGCGGAATGGGACGCGCTGGGCGCCCGCTACCTCACCGTCCGGCCGAAGACCGCCTACACCCAGGGGCCCGACGAGCTGGTCGATCTCGAAGGGGTGCTTCTCGGCTGGTTCGCCCGCTACGGCGTCCAGGCGATCGCCCTGCGACCGGACAAGTTCGTCGCCGCGTCCGACAAGGCCGGGCTCGCGGTTCCGGCGTTCTGACCCCCACACCCGAGAGAAGGAACAGATGTCTGGAGTCAAGGAGCTCGCGTACGTCGTGTACGAGGTCAGCGACCTCGCCGACTGGGAGCACTTCGCCGCGGGCCTGCTGGGAATGCAGGTCGGCCACAAGGACGCCGGCTCGATCGGCTTCCGCACCGACGAGAAGGCGTATCGCTGGCTCTGCACCGAGGGGCCGGCCGACGACCTGGCCGCCACCGGCTACGTGGTGGACAGCGGCAGCTCGCTCGACCGGATCGTGGAGAAGCTGCGCGGCGCCGGCGTCGAGGTCACCGAGGGCGGCTCCGCCCTCGCCACCGCCCGACAGGTCGACCGCATCGTGATCACCGCCGACCCTCTCGGTAACCGGCTCGAGCTGGTCACCGGCTTCGCCGACGCCGAGACTCCCTTCCGATCGGACGCCCTGCTCGGCGAGTTCGTCACCGGTTCCGGCGGCGCGGGCCACGAGGTGCTGGTGTCCAAGGGCGTCAGGCGCGAGGAGTACCTCGCCTTCTACATGGACATCCTCGGCTTCAGGATCAGCGACTTCATCGTCGAAGAGGTCGCTCCCGGGATCGTCGCCGACGTCGTCTTCCTGCACTGCAACCCGCGCCACCACTCCGTGGCCTTCGGCAACATGCCGCACCCCAAGAAGATGCACCACTTCATGGTCGAGGTCAGCGACATCCGCGACGTGGGCATGGCCTACGACCGGTGCATGGACGCCAGGCAGCCGTTCGAGATGACGCTCGGGATGCACCCGAACGACCGCATGTTCAGCTTCTACGTCCGCACCCCCTCCGGCTTCTCCGTCGAGTACGGCTGGGGCGGGCTGCTCATCGACGACGAGACCTGGCAGGTCGAGACCCTCGGCAAGCTCAGCAGCTGGGGCCACCGTCCGCCGGAGATGGTTCACGGCCTGGTCGGCCAAGTCCCCTTCACCAACACGCCCCCGGAAGGTGCCCGCTGATGGCTCTCACCGAAGCGGACGTCGCCAAGGACGTCCGGACCAAGAGCTGGAACATCCACTACAACCAGGCCGGCCCGGCCGACGGCCACCCCGTCCTCCTGCTGCACGGCGGCGGTCCCGGCGCCACCGGCTGGAGCAACTACAACCCGAACATCGAGCCCATCGCCGCGGCCGGCTTCCGGGTGATCGCCCCCGACCTCCCGGGCTGGGGCCAGTCCGACGAGGCCGACTTCGCGACCTACGACCACGTCGAGGTGATCTGCGAGCTCCTCGACGCGCTCGGCATCGACAAGGCCGCCCTCGTCGGCAACTCGATGGGCGGGCATGCGTCGCTGCGGATGGCGATCGAGCGGCCCGAGCGCGTGTCCCACCTGATCACCATGGGCGCCCCGATCCAGATGAAGCCCATCCTTTTCGGTGCCGGCGGCGGCCCGACCGAGGGGCTCAAGGTCATGGCCAGGAGCTACGCCGACCACAGCCCCGAGCAGATGATGCGGCTGGTCGAGATCATGGTCTACGACAAGGAGCGGTTCGCCACCCCCGAGCTGTCCGAGCAGCGCTCGGCCGCCGTGGCCAAGCGCCCGGAGCATCTCGCGAACGTCGCCAAGCACGGGCCCAAGGCGCCGATCACGATCTGGGCCGACCCCAGGCGGCTCCCGGAGATCTCGGCGCCGACGCTGCTGATCCACGGCCGCGACGACCGGGTCGTCTCCTTCGAGACCGCGCTCCTCCTGGCGGCCGGCATCCCCGACTCGCGGGCGCACATCATCAACCGCTGCGGCCACTGGGCCCAGCTCGAGCACGCCGACGAGTTCAACCGGCTCGTGGCTGACTTCGTCCGCAATCACTGACGTGGTCCAGAGGCGGCCCGACTTCCCGGGGCCGCCTGTGAAGGAAGGTTCCCGGCCCCCGCCGTGCGCCTTTCCGCAGAGCCCGAACCGGAGGCTTTCCATGGTCCGTGTGCAAACCCTCAACAACATCGCTCTAGCGGTGCCCGACCTTGACCGGACGGAGGACTTCTACGTCGACCGCTGGGGCTTGGCCCCCGTCAACGGCGACGGCGACTCCCGGCGTCGGTACTTCCGCACGCTGACGTCCGCGCACCACGGCCTCTCCCTCGAACAGGCGCCCGCCGGGGCAGAACGGGGCGAGCTCGTGCACGTCTCCTTCGACGTCGCGACCCGTGCCGACCTCGACGGGGCCGTCGAGGCGGCCGTGGCCGCGGGCGGCCAGGTGGAGCGTGAGCCCGGGGAGGCCGTCGGACCCGGCCACCAGGCCGGTGCGGCCGTCCGCGACCCGGACGGCAATGTGGTGCAGTTGCTGTACGGGGCGGAGTTCACCGAGGAGAGCCACCGGGCGCGGATCGTCGCGCCCCGCAAGCTCGGCCACGTGGTCCTCAACTCCCCCCAGCGAGCGGTACTGGAGCGCTTCTACGCGGCGCTCGGGCTGAAGGTCAGTGACCGGACCGCGCGCGGCATGTCGTTCATGCGCTGCAACCGCGATCACCACAGCCTCGCCGTCTGCGACTCCGAGCGCACCGGCGTCCAGCACATCGCGTTCGACGTCGTCGAGATGGACAGCGTCATGACGGCACTCGGCGCGCTCACCCGTGAGGGAACGGTCTGCGTGTGGGGTCCCGGGCGTCACGGGCCCGGGCACAACATCTTCACCTACTACGCCGACCCGGCGGGCGTGTTCATCGAGTACTACGCCGAGCTCGAGCAGGTCGAGGAGGAGATGGGGGGCCCGCTGGAGGCGAGGTTCTGGGGCGAGGAGTGGAAGGGCGACACCTGGGGGTACGCCGGCCCGCCGCCACCGAACTTCACGAAGTGACCTGGTCGCTCTGTGAGCGACCGAAAGAAAACGTGCGAAGCGCGCCGTAGGGCGTGTGAGAAGGAGAGTCGATGTCGACCAAGCAGCAGACGGCCCGCCCGGCCGCCGGGCAGGGAGCCCGAACGTGATCACCGCGGCGGAGATCAACGGCATGTACGGCATCATCCCGACCCCGGCGCTGCCGGGCGCCGAGCGGCTCGACGCCCGGAACACCGTCGATGTCGACGAAACGGCCCGGGTTGTCGACCGGCTCGTGCGCGACGGAGTCTCCGGGATCATCGCCTTGGGCACGACGGGCGAGTGCCCGGCCCTGAACGAGGAGGACTTCGACGTCGTCGTCGACACGGTCGTCGAGGCGGTCGCCGGCCGGGTGCCCACGTTCGTGGGCGCGACCGGTGCCGGCGGCCATGGCACGGCCCGTCGGCTGCGGAAGGTGGCGGGCTCCGGCGCCACGGGCGCCCTCCTCGGCCTGCCCATGTGGCAGCCGCTGACCACGGAGATGGCGGTGGACTACTTCGCCCAGGCGAGCCAGGCGTTCCCCGATCTCGCGCTCATGGTCTACGCCAACGCCCGTGCCTTCCGCTACACGTTCCCCGTCGAGTTCTGGCAGGGGGTGGCCGCCGAGGCGCCCACCGTCACCTCGGCGAAGGTGTCCCGGGCGCCGCACCTGGACCGCATGCTGGAGGCCACGGGGGAGAAGGTGAACTTCGTCCCGAGCGACATGGTCGTGCACGACTTCGCCGCACGTGCGCCCAAGACCACCACCGCCTGTTGGGCCACCGCCGCGGGGATGGGACCCGAGCCCTCGCTCGCCCTGATGGAGGCGCTGACGCGCGGCGACGCGGAGGCCGCCGGCAAGGCGGCGGCCGACATCGCGTGGGCCAACGAGCCGCTGGCGCACCTCTTCGCCGACCAGGAGGTCTTCGCCTCCTACAACACCCAGATCGAGAAGGCCCGCATCGCCGCCGCCGGCTACTGCCGGCCCGGCCCGGCCCGGTCCCCGTACCACCACCTGCCGGAGGAGTACGCCGCCGCGTCCGCCCAGTGCGCAGAGCGCTGGCGCGAGCTGCGCGCGCGGCTCACCGCGGTCGGGACGAACACCCAGAAGTGACGAGGAAGCCCATGTCAACCACTGCCACGACGCCCTACTCGGACGAGTACGCGCCGCACCGGGCGACGCTCGAGGCGATCCGCTCCCGCGATTGGGGTCTGCTCATCGACAACGAGCTGCGCCCGGCCGCGAGCGGAGCGACTTTCACCACGTTCGACCCGGCCACCGAGCTGCCCCTGGCGGAGGTCGCCGACGGCGGTGAGGCAGACGTCGAAGCCGCCGTACGGTCGGGCCGGCGCGGCTTTGAGAGCTGGCGCCGCTACTCGCCGCAGGGGCGGGCCTCGGCACTCCGCGAGCTTGCCGCGCACATCCGGGCCAATGCCGACGAACTCGGCCTGCTCGACGCCCTCGACGGCGGCAGCTCGGTCACCGCGATGCGCAAGGACGCGCTGTGGGCGGCCGACCATCTCGAGATGTTCGCCGACTGGGCGCTGATGATCAAGGGCGAGACCTACCCGGGCGCCGGGACCGGTCTGCACTACTCGCGGCCCGAGCCCTACGGGGTCGTCGGCCGGATCATCCCGTTCAACCACCCGATCTTCTTCGGGGCGGGAAAGCTGGGCGCGCCGCTGATGGCGGGCAACGCCGTCATCCTCAAGCCGCCGCCGCAGGCACCGCTGTCGGCGATCCGGCTCGGCGAGCTGGTCGCGGAGGTGCTGCCTCCCGGCGTGGTCAACATCGTCAACGGCGCCGGCCCGGCCCCGGGCGTGGCGATCGCCGCCCACCCGGAGATCGAGCGGATCGCGTTCATCGGCAGCGAGCGCACCGGGCGGGACATCCAGCGGGTCGCCGCAGGGGTGGGCGTCAAGCACGTGAGCCTGGAGCTCGGCGGCAAGAACGCCATGGTGGTGCTGGAGGACGCCGACCTCGAGGCGGCCGCCCAGGGCGCCGTGTTCGGCATGAACTTCACCGCCACCCAGGGCGAGTCCTGCGGATCGAATTCGCGGCTCCTGGTGCACCGGTCGATCGCCGACCAGGTAGTGGCGCGCGTCGTCGAGCTCGTCGAGCAGATCAAGGTCGGCGTGCCGGTCTCCGAGTCCACCCAGATGGGCGCACTCGTCTCCCGCGAGCACTTCGAGCGGGTCGGCCGCTACATCGGCATCGGTCGTGAGGAAGGAGCCGTCGTCGCCATCGGTGGTGGCCGCCCCGCTCACCTGCCCGAAGGCCTGTTCATCGCGCCCACCGTGTTCTCCGGCGTCACGCCCGCCATGACGATCGCCCAAGAGGAGATCTTCGGTCCGGTGCTCTCGGTGCTCACCTTCGACACCGACGACGAGGCGGTCGAGACGGCCAACGGCGTCCGCTACGGCCTGACCGCCAGCGTGTGGACCCAGGACGTCGACCGGGCGCACCGGTTCGCCGAGGATCTGCGGGCCGGATACGTGTGGATCAACGACTCCTCGCGTCACTTCCCCGGACTGCCCTTCGGCGGCGTCAAGGCCTCGGGCCTGGGCAAGGAGGAGAGCCTCGAGGAGATCCTCTCCTTCACACAGTCCAAGACGGTCAGCATCCCGCGCAGAGGTCGATGATGCTCCACCACGTGATCTCCCTGCGTTTCCACGAGGGCACCACAGACGAGCAGATCCAGCGGATGGCCGACGGCCTCCTGGCCCTGCGGAACCAGATCGGCACCATCCGGTCGATGCGGATGGGCAGGGACCTGCGGATCCGGCCGGACAACTTCGAGTTCTCCTCGCTGACCGAGTTCGACGACGAGGCCGGCTATCTCGAGTTCCGTGACCACCCTGCCCACCAGCAGGTGGTGCGCGAGCTCATCCAGCCCATCATGGCCGAGCGCGCCGGCGTGGTGTTCCTCAGCTCATGACCGCACAGCTCATGACCGCACGCGACGAACCACCCGGAGTACCGACCTCATGACCACGCTCACAGCGGCACAGGCGACGGACCTGGTCGCCGCGAACCGCATCCTTGTCCGCCAGGGCGTCCTCGACGCCTTCGGGCATGTCAGTGTGCGGACCGCCCCGCGCGCCGACACGTTCTGGCTGTCACGGAACCTGGCCCCGGGATCGGTGACCGCGTCCGACCTGCTCGAGCACGATCTGGACGGGCGCACCGACGACCCGCGCCGCCCCTACCTGGAACGCTTCATCCACGCCGAGATCTACCGCCGCCGCCCGGACGTCATGGCGGTCGTCCACAGCCACTCGCCCTCGGTCGTGCCTTTCAGCGTCGTCGACACCGGATTGCGGCCGATCCTCCACATGGCCGGGTTCCTCGGGGGACGGACGACACCGGTCTTCGAGATCAGCGACGTCGCCGGAGACGCCAGCGACCTGCTCATCACCTCGTCGTCGCTCGGCGCCGCGCTCGCCAGGACGCTCGGGGACGCACCCGTCGCGCTGATGCGCGGCCACGGCTCGGTCGCCGTCGGCGGTTCGCTTCAGGAGGTCGTCTACCGGGCGGTCTACACCGAGGCCAACGCGCATGCCCAGGCCACGGCGCTCGCTCTCGGAAGTCCGCGGTACCTCTCGGCCGGCGAAGCGGCGGCGGCGAACGCGACCATCAGCGGCCAGGCCGTCCGAGCGTGGGACGTCTGGTGCGAGCAGGTGCGCCCTGGCATCCCGGCAGAGGACCAGGCGCCCGGCACCGGGCAGGAGTGAGACCGGCATGCAGTTCCATCACTTCGGATACGTCTCGGGCGATCCCCGCGTCCAGCTTGCCGCCGGTGTCGGG
Organism: Spirillospora sp. NPDC046719; assembly: GCF_040645715.1. Lineage (NCBI taxonomy): Bacteria > Bacillati > Actinomycetota > Actinomycetes > Streptosporangiales > Thermomonosporaceae > Spirillospora > Spirillospora sp. NPDC046719. Next base: position 40,091 of record NZ_JBEYYT010000031.1, read on the forward strand.
CTGGACCGTCCCGACGGCCTGCCCGACGAGGTCGACGTTCTCATCGTGGGCACCGGACCGGCCGGAATGATCACCGCGGCCCAGCTCTCGCAGTTCCCCCGGATCAGCACGCGTATCATCGAGCGCCGCGCGGGGCGCCTGCAGACCGGTCATGCCGACGGGCTCCAGGCGCGGAGTGTCGAGACCTTCCAAGCGTTCGGCTTCGCGGACCGGCTGGCCGCCGAGGCGCACCACGTCACCGAGTTCGCCTTCTGGCAGCCGGACCCGGACGATCCCACGCACATCGCCAGGGCCGGCCGGTCGCCCGACGACCCCAAAGGTCTGAGCGAGTTCCCGCACATCCTCGTCAACCAGGCGCGCGTACTCGACTACTTCGCCGAGTTCATGGCGAACTCGCCGACCAGGATGCGCCCGGACTTCGGCGTGGAGTACGTGAGCCACCAGGTCCTCCCCGGAACCGAGCACCCGGTCCTCGCCACCCTGGCCTACTCCGCGGGAGAGACCGCCGGCAAGGAATTCCAGGTCCGTGCGAAGTACCTCGTCGGGGCCGACGGCGCGCACAGCAGGGTGCGCCAGACGATCGGCTGCCGGTTCGAGGGCCACAGCGCGAACCATGCGTGGGGCGTTCTCGACATCCTGGCCGACACCGACTTCCCCGACATCCGACTGCTGTCGACCATCCAGTCGAGCAGCGGCGGCAACATGATGGTCATTCCCCGCGAAGGCGGGTTCCTGTTCCGCCTATACGTCGACCTGGGCGAGGTCCCCGCCGACGACGCGGGAAAGGTGCGCGGTACGCCGGTGGAGGCCGTCATAGCGAAGGCCGCCGCGATCCTGCATCCGTACTCGCTGGACGTGAAGAAGGTGGCCTGGTTCAGCGTCTACGAGGTCGGACACCGGCTCGCCGATCAGTTCGACGACGTGCCGCCGACGGAGACCGGCGATCGTCTGCCGCACGTGTTCATCCTGGGCGACGCCTGCCACACGCACAGCGCCAAGGGCGGCCAGGGAATGAACGTCTCCCTGCAGGACGGATTCAACCTCGGCTGGAAGCTGGGCCACGTCCTGGACGGACGGGCGCCGGAGGCGCTGCTCACCACGTACGGCGCGGAACGCAAGGTCATCGCGAAGAACCTGATCGACTTCGACAAGGCGTGGTCGTCGATGATGGCCAAGAAGGCCGACGAGTTCGCCGACGCCGCGGAGTTGCCGGAGTACTTCAAGTCCACGGAGGAGTTCCGCACCGGATTCCGGACGGAATACGCCCCATCGATGATCGTCGGCCGCCCGATGCACCGTGACCTGGCCAAGGGCTTCCCGATCGGGCAGCGCTTCGCCTCCGCGAGGGTACGACGCGTGGCCGACACCAATCCCGTGCATCTGGGGCATCAAGCGACTGCCGACGGGCGCTGGAGGATCTACGTGTTCGCGGACGAGGCGGCACCCGGCGGCGCCGGCTCCGCAGTCGCCGATCTCGCGGAATGGCTCACCACGTCCTCCGACTCGCCGTTCACCGGACTTCCGAAAGGCGTCAGGCCCCACGACTGGTTCGACCTTGAGATCGTCTACCAGCAAGCCCACCACGCGATCGAACTCTCGCAGGTGCCCGAGGTCTTCAAGCCGAGGGTCGGTCCCTTCGCTCTGGCCGACCTCGAGCGAGTCCACGCCACGATGCCGGAGGACGACATCTTCGAAGCCCGCACGATCGACCGTGGTGGTGCCGTTGTCCTCGTGCGACCAGATCAGTATGTCGCGCATGTCATGCCTCTGGCGGCGACCGACGAATTGGCCGCCTTCTTCGCGCGGCTGCGCAGGTGAGCCCCTCACACCCCGCGTGGGAGAACCGAGGGCCGAGGCCGGTTGCTCGCATCCGGCGTCGCCGCAGAGACACCCGATCGGCGCGCGAGGAGTGAGCCTTGGGACCTCTTTGACGGCTGCGGCGAGCGTCGGTGTGGCCAGACCACGAATGCACACCGACCCCTCCCGCCGTTGACGCCCGCCCGCTGCCTCCCATTGAGAGGACGAGAAACCTGGCGGCGGTCGGATCCCGGCATGGTGGCTTGTGTCATGGCGCTGAGCCGGTTGTTCACCCGCCGGGCCGGTCTCCGGCTCGAGCTTGCTTGGCGTGGACATGGCGTGGGGTCTCGCCAGTGCCGACTGCTCTCCCAGCCACTGGCGTTGTTCTGTTTGGGCGCGGTCGCGGGTATGAAGCAGCTTTCGCTGTGACCAGCCATGTCGGGCTGGGCATCGTCACACCATCGAGCGATGCATATGCCGCCAGCCGACCCCGGAGCTGCTTCGTCAGCTCGGCCGCTGGGGCGGTTCCGGGCACGCGGTCACCTACACCGATGGGCCCATCCACAAGACCCGGTCGACGGCGGCGGCTTCCTGGAAGCCTTATGAATCCGGTTCGTCCTGAGACGAGGAGCGATCGAGGCCCGTGCTCGTTCATCCCGCCGAGCAGCGAACCTTCGCCACTGAACCATGCCCGGGATGCGTGCAGATCGTTGGGACCCCCGCCGTGGACGTCGAGCGCCCGGGCGCTGAGGAGCGCGGCCGACGAACTCCGGCGCCTGAACCCTCGGCACCGGTCGTCTTCGAGTTGTCCGACCCGTTCGAGTGTCGCGCCCTGGCAGCCTGGCGCGACCCCGACCTGGACGACCTGTAGCCGTAGTTGGCCGGGGTTTCTGGTGTTGGCCGGCGGGGTCGGGCGGGGTGGCGGGCGCTGCGTGTCAGTAGTCCGTGTAGTGCAGCTGGTAGTGGACCTTGTAGTCCCAGGTGGACCAGCCGAGGCCGCCTTCGTACCAGTGGACCATCCGGTAGTCGTCGACGCCGATGTCCTTGACCGGGGTGTCGAGTTTGAGCTCTCCGAGCTTGTCGTCTTTGTCGAAGGCCTTGATCATGCCACCGCCGTATTTGACGGCATAGCTCAGCACCTCGCTGACCTGCGGTGCTGACTTGAACGGGAGGTAGTGGATGGCTGTGGCCACGGATTCGGCCAGTGTCTTCTGCATATCGGTGGCGTTGGTGGCGAAGTTGTCCCCGTCCCGGTCGTAGCCGGCGAAGGTGAGGACCATGGTGTCGTCCTCGTCCACCTCATCGTCGAAGATCAGCGCGTCGTTGCCGAAGTGGCGGGTTTGACCGTTTTGGATGCTGACGGGCGGGGTGAGGATGGACTTGGTGTGGTTCTCCTCCTTGGTGCCGACCCAGCAGGCGCCCATGAGGTAGAACTTGTCGGCGCCAGTGATGGTCTCGGTGTCGGCGCACTCGACACGGTCGAGCCTGACGATCAGGTGCGGCATCTGAGGTGTCCCTCCTTTGGGCAGGGCGCTGACCTGGGCCCCCGAAACAGTGATAACTCAAAGTAGTCCCATTGTTGCAATGAGTGCGCTTTTGAGTGGTTTCGTCTGTGCCATGGCCGTTGCACGGTTAGGTCATGCCGGGACGTGCGGACGCGGATTCAAGGTCGGCGCACTGCACCAGGAGCTGCCCGCCGGCGTCCTTATGGTGGTCAACGCCCCGCAGCGGCTACGACTTGTCCGGCCGATCACTGACGTTCTCGCTGCCGATCCGCTGACATCGCAGGCCGAGGTCGCCGACGTTCTCGCTGCCGATGACAGCTCGTTTGCGGGTGGTGGCACGTTCGTTAACGGCACCCGGCCTTGGCCGAGAACCGCGCGCGGGAGCTGGAACTCAGCCTCTGCCACCAGGCCCCAACAGCGGCACAGCGCCGCACCGCCGGGTGCGGGGCGGCGCTTCGTCGTCTCAGTAGGGGTGCCGTTAACAAGCGTGTCGTCGGCGCCAATGAGGGATCAGGCTAGTCAGGGGCGCGGTGCGGGGCGGGTGATGCCGAAGTGGATGACCCAGCCGTGATCCGAGGTCGAGGATGGCTCGGGCGGTTAGGCGCGTCGGCGGCAGGTCAGCGGTCGCCGCAGTGTCCAGCTTTGGCGAGGTGTCCCGGCCAGCAGCGAGTGCACCTGCCGGGCTCGTGCTCGCCGGGTTGGCAACTCGGTCAGCAGGCCCAGCCACTCTTCCCGATAGCGGGACCGATGCGCGGCTGGCAGCACCATCAACGCAACCCCGATCAACCGCCGCGGTGTCTGGCCTACGCGCCGTGTCGGAGTCTTTGTTGCAGGCCGCGCTGCGGCCGGGCCGTCTTGGGCCAGCTCGGCGAATACTTGCTCGCATACGTCCAGTTCGGAAACAGCCGCGCTGGACACCCCCGAGATCTCCCGCATCAACTTCGCCGCCCCGTCCGCCGCGAGCGCTGACGCGCGCGCCGTGTCCATGGCTGCGCGCGCCGCGTCTGCCGCGTCCACCGCCGTGTTCGCCGCCATGTCCGCCGATGCGCGCGCCGCCGGCCGCGCCGCGCCGGCGTCGCCCTGGACCCGCCCTGACCTGCGGTGGCGCCTATTGGACGGATCGCGCCCGATCCATAACAGGTGCGATATCCATATCTTGCCCGGCGCCGCCGCCGCTCCTGGTGCGGACGTCGACGGCCCGCCGGGACCGGCCCG
>NZ_JBEYYT010000032.1:0-43354 GCF_040645715.1 Spirillospora sp. NPDC046719
GCCGGCAGTGCTACGCCGCGGCGGCCTCCGCGGCCGGGGTGTAGTGCCCGGCGTCGTCGCCTTCGATGATGCGGCTGGACCCGCCGTCCACGCCCACGGGCACGTCGCCCGCGACGGTGACGCGGTGCAGCACGCGCGGCAGGTCGCCGTAGTCGTCGGGCGCGTAGTGCTGGGTGATGCGGTTGTCGAACAGCACGAGGTCGCCGGGGTTCCACGCCACCCGCACGATGTTCTCCGGACGGGTCACGTACCGCTGCAGCAGCCGCAGGATGTCGCGCGACTCGGTGCCGGACAGCCCCACGATCTCCTGCGCGAACCCGCCGATGAACAGGCCGCGCTCGCCCGTCTCCGGGTGCACCCGCACCACCGGGTGGGCGGTCCGGTAGCGGCGCGCGGTGAACACCTTCCGGTACTCCAGCGCCTTCTCGGTGTTGCTGCGCGGCACCGCGTAGTCGTAGTCGTTGGTGTGCACGGCCCACAGCCGGTCGGCGAAGTCCCGCAGCTGGTCCGGCAGGTCGCGGTAGGCGGCGGCGGAGTTGGCGATGAGCGTGTTGCCGCCGTACGGCGGGACGACCAGGGCGCGCAGCGTGCTGAGCTTCGGCGGCGTCCGGACGAAGGTGACGTCGGTGTGCCAGTTGTTGGACCGGATGCCCTCCTCGCCGTTCACCGGGAGGATGTCGGGCTGCCCGTCCACGGACGGGACGGTCGGGTGCGCCCTGGTCAGCTCCCCGAACCGGGAGGCGAAGCGGAGCTGGCCCTCGTCGTCGAGGCCGGCGCCGCGGAACACCAGCACCTTGTGCGCGAGCAGCGCGTCGTTGACCTCCTTGAAGGGCAGGTCGTTCGGGTCGGCCCCGGTGTACTCGGCGCCGATGCGGCCGCCGATGCGACGGAATTCGGTCATGATGCGGGCCCTTTCTAGCGGCGGACGGTGGGGTCGGCGAGCCGCAGCAGCAGCCGCAGCAGGCCGTCGAAGGCGAAGCCGAGCACGGCGATCTCGGCGATCCCGCTGAAGATCAGCGGCGTCTGGAGGTAGTTGCCGGCCTGCAGGATGAGGTAGCCGACGCCGCCGGTGGCGGCGATCATCTCGGCGGCGATGATGGCGGTCCACGCGCCGCCCATCGCGATCCGCATCCCGGTGATGACGCCGGGCACGGCGGCGCGCAGCCGGACGTGCAGCATGGTGTGCAGCTGCGAGGCGCCGAGGCTGCGGCTGGCGTTCAGCAGGTCGGGCGGGACGGCGTCGAGCGCGCCGAGCGTCGCGACCGTCACGATCGGCAGCACCCCGAAGAAGATCAGCGCGATCTTCGAGGTCTCGCCGATCCCGAACCAGACCACCAGCAGCGGGATGAAGGCGATCGGCGGCAGCGGGCGCATGATCGCGATGAGCGGGTCGGCCAGCTCGCGGATCACCCGGACCCCGGCCATGGACGCGCCGAGCACCAGCCCGGCGGCCGTGCCGAGCAGGAACCCGGCGAGGATCCGCCCGGTGCTGATCAGCGCGTCCGCGACCAGCGTCTTGCCCTGCACCTCCGGGTACGGCTTGCGGAGGTACTCGGCGAGCGTCCGGGCGGTCTCGGTGACGGTCGGCAGCGTCACGGAGTCGCCGATGACCAGCGCGGCGACCTCCCAGACCAGCAGCGCGAGGGCGATCGCGCCGGCGCCGGTCCACAGCCGCCGCCACGACCGCGACGGTCCGGGCGCGGCGCCCGCCGCGGCGGCGGCCGCCGCCGGTGCCTCGGTCGTCGTCGTCATCGCTCCAGCACCTCCCGGATGCGCCGCTTGGCGTTCACGAACGCGAGCGTCTCGGTGTCCTCGTAGGAGCGGGGGCGCGGCAGCTCGATGTCGATGACGTCCTTGGTGCCGCCGGGCGGCGCCGACAGCACGCAGACCCGGTCGCCGAGCAGGGCCGCCTCCTCGACGTCGTGCGTGACGAAGACGATCGTGGTGCGGTGCCGCTGCCACAGCTCCAGCAGGAAGCGCTGCATGGCGGCGCGGGTGATGGCGTCCAGCGCGCCGAACGGCTCGTCCATCAGCAGCACGCCGGGCCGGTTGACCAGCACCCGCGCGAACGCGGCCCGGTGCCGCATGCCGCCGGACAGCTCGTGCGGGTAGGCGTCGCGGGCGTCGGCGAGCCCGACGGTCTCCAGCAGCCGCTCGGCGTCCTCGCGGACCCGCGGGGTCAGCGCGCCGCGCGCCTTCGGCCCGTACAGGACGTTCTGCCAGGTCGTCAGCCAGGGGAACAGGTTCGGCGTCTGGAACAGCACGCCCCGGTCGTGGCCGGGGCCGGTGACGGGCCGGCCGCCGACCAGCACCTCGCCGGAGTCGGCGGAGGTGAACCCGGCGAGGATGTTCAGCAGCGTCGACTTCCCGCAGCCGGACGGCCCGAGCAGGCACAGGAACTCGCCCGGCCGCACGTCGAGGGTCACGCCGTCCAGCGCGGGACGGCCGGGGCGGCGTCGCCGGCTGAACGTCTTGCGGACGTCGCGCAGCCGCACCCCGGTCGGCTCGTCGGCGGCGGGCTCGGCGACCGCCGCCTCGGTCTCGGTCGTGCTCATTTGCACCCTCCCGACTGGGCCTTGTCCCAGAAGGCCGGATCGATGTGCCGGGCGATCTCCGCGGTGTCCGGGACGCTCTTCGCCCGGCCCTGCGTCACGAGGAACTCCGCGGTGAGCTTGAAGTTCTGGGCGAGCCTGCCGCTCGCTGACGTCCCGTCCGGGCCCTTCAGCCACCCCGTCTCCTCCGCCGCGGGGATGTAGGGGTAGCTCTTGGTCGCGGCGATGGCGTCCGCCGGCGCGGCGCCGAGGAACTTGGACGCCGGGGTGATGTACTTGTCGGCCTGCGGGCCCTTCACCAGCGTCTCCGCCTTGGAGATCTGGCAGACGAGCGCCTGCACCACGTCGGCGTGCTGCTTGGCGTAGGCCGAGGAGACCGCGAGCATGTTGACGGCCGCGAAGCCGAGCTTGGCGATGTCGGCGGAGCCGACCAGGACGCGGGCCTTGTGCTTCTGCAGCTCGAGTAGGAACGACTGGCTGATGTAGACCGAGTCGATCTTTCCGGCCTTCCAGGCGGCGGCCTCGGCGGCCTCGCTGGCGAAGCTCGCGATCTGCACCTTCGAGGTCAGGCCCTGCGACTTCAGCCAGCCGCGCAGCTGGAAGTCCAGCGTGGAGCCGACGAGCACGCCGACCTTCCGCAGGTCGCCCGGCGCCTTGATCTTGTCGTTGACGGCCAGGCCGGAGGCGTCGATGCTCTCGACGTAGACGGCCTTCACGTCGGTCCCGCTGGTGAAGGCGCCGGTGAACGGCGGGTTCCCGACGCCGGAGACGAACGGGAACGCGCCGGCGCGCAGCTGCGCCATCCCGGCGACGCCGCTGTCGATCGGCTGCAGCCGGATCTTGGCGGGCACCTTGCCGGCCAGGTCGCCGTTCGCGGCGACGATCGCCTCGGGGCCGGCGACCGCGCCCTGGAAGTAGCCGATCTTGACGGTGCCGGTGTCGCCGCGCGCGGACGTCCCGCACCCCGCCGCGGCGAGCGCGAGGCCGGCCGCGGCGGCGGTGATCCGGACGAGGGGTCTTCCGGGCAGGGGTTCTCTGAGCATGGGAAAGGTGTGTTCCTCGGGCGAGCGGCCGGCTCGTGCCCTGGGGTGGGCGCCGGACCTGGGGGACGGGACGGGCGGGCTCCGCGGGGCGGAGCCGCGGGCGGGTCGTCAGGCCGGACAGCCCGCGGCCGTGACGCGGAGCAGGTCCACGTGGCGGCGGCGGACGAGGCGGGGCCGGAGGCGCATGCCGGTATGAGAACACGCCGGGGCGGCACTATGCAACTATTCCTACTGGTTTAACCTGAAATAGCCGGGCCGGACCGCCCCCGAGCCGGGTGCGCGCCCGCCCGGGGGGACCCGGGGCGGGCTCAGGCGGTGCGCCGCCCGGCGGCGGAGGCCATGCCGGGCGGGGCGGAGGCGAGGGCCTTCTGGATGGCCTCGACGAGCGCGAGCGCCGCCTCCTCGGTCAGCTCCACGGCGACCCGCGCGGACGGCCCCTCGGACGGGTTCGTGAAGTCGATGTTCAGCGTGTGCTCGTTCGTCGAGTGGAACGGGTGGTCGACGTAGACCGCCCCGTCCGTCAGCGTGAACCAGCCGGACGCGCCCTTGGCGGCCCCGGCCAGCTCGACCTTGTGGGTCTGGTAGGTGCACATGCGGGTGTCCTCCCTCAGGACGCGAGGTGCCGGCCGAAGAAGTCGAAGATGCGCTTCCAGCCGTCGACGGCGGCCTCGGGCCGGTAGGAGGTCCGCTCGACGGAGAAGAACGCGTGCCCGGCGCCCGGGTAGCTGTGGAACTCGTGCTCCTTGCCGAGCCGCGTCAGCTCCGCGTCCAGCTCGGCGACCTCGTCCGGCGCGGGGAACTGGTCGTCCTCGCCGAACAGCCCGAGCAGCGGGCAGGACAGGTCGGCGGCCCGCGAGATCAGCGGAGCGGCCTTCAGCGGGAAGTCCGCCGGCGGCTCCCTCACCACGAACGCGCCGTAGCAGTCCACGGCCGCGTCGAGGTCCAGCGACACCGCCGCGAGGAACGACTGCCGCCCGCCCGAGCAGTACCCGATCACGCCGACCCTGCCGTTGGCGCCCTCCAGGCCGTTGAGGTGCCCGGCGGCGCCGGCGACGTCCCCGACGAGCTGCTCGTCGGGCACGCCGCCCTTCGCGCGGGCGGCGGCGGCCTGGTCGTCGGGAGCGACGTCCCTGCCCTCCCGCGAGTACAGGTTCGGGCAGATCGCCGCGTAGCCCCGCGCGGCGAAGGTGCGGGTGATCTGCTTGGTGCCCTCGTCGTAGCCGGGCAGGTGGTGGATCACGACCACGCCGCCGCGCGGCCGGTCGCCGAGCGGGCGGGCCAGGTACGCCTCGAGCTCGGCGCCCTCGTGGCCGGTGATCGAGACGGTCCCGGCCTGCATCTGGTCTGTCATGGGTGCGCAACGCTCCGTATGCGGATGGGGACACGGTCGGTCGCGCGGTCCGCGAGCCGGCCGTGCGGACCGTGCCAGTCTGCCCCATGGCCCCGCCGGGACGGCGGGCGCCCCGCCGCGGTCCCGGGACGTTCCCGCGGGGCGCCGGTCAGCCGTTCAGCGTGCCGGCCCCGAGCAGCCCGAACAGCAGCAGGCCGACCGCGACCCGGTACACCACGAACGCGGTGAACGTGTGCCGCGCGACGAACCGCAGCAGCCAGGCGATCGAGGCGTAGGCGACGACGAACGACACCGCGGTGCCGATCGCGAGCGGCAGCGCGCTCTCCCCGGACCCGAGGGCGCCGGGCAGCTCGTACAGGCCGGCGCCGGTCAGCGCGGGGATGCCCATGAAGAACGACAGGCGGGTGGCGGCGAGGCGGTCGAGGTTCAGCAGCAGGCCCGTCGAGATCGTCGCGCCGGACCGGGAGAAGCCGGGGAACAGCAGCGCGAGGATCTGCGAGGAGCCGACGAGCATCGCGTCCCAGAAGCCGGTGTCGTCCTCGCCGCGCTTGTTGCGGCCGTACCGGTCGGCGAGCCACATCACGACGCTGCCGACGATCAGCGAGCCGGCCACCACCCACAGCGAGGCGAGCGGCCCCTCGATGAGCGGCTTGGCGGCGACCCCGACGATGACGACGGGGATGGTGGCGAAGATGACCCACCACGCGAACTTGTAGTCGTGGTGGTACCGCTCCTCCTTGTTCGCCAGGCCCTTGAACCAGGCCCCGACGATCCGGACGATGTCGGAGAAGAAGTAGACCAGGACGGCGGCGATGGCGCCGACCTGGATGACGGCGGTGAACCCGACGACGCCTTTGTCGTCCACCGGGACGTCCATGAGCCCTTCGGCGATCTTCAGGTGCCCGGTGGAGGACACCGGCAGGAACTCGGTGAGGCCCTCGACGACGCCGAGGACGATGGACTGGCCGACGTTGATCACGCTCACTGGACGGTTCCCTCACGCCTCGTCACCGGCTGGGTGCCGCGAGCCTACCCCTCGCGGGGGCCGCGCGCGGCGCGCCTGGCCGGAGCCGGGCGCGGCGGCGTGTCGAACGCGTGAAGATCGGGTGCGGCGGCGTAGGGAACGCGTCAAGACGCCGTTCCCGTCCGAATACCGCTGTGCCGTCCGAATACCGTGGTGGCAGGGCCGGACGCGCCGGCGCGCGGCCGCGCGACGAGGCGGCCCCGGTCCGGGCTGAGAAGGGGAGGCAGGCCATGGGCAGGGGGCGGCTCCGCGTCTACCTCGGGGCGGCTCCCGGCGTGGGCAAGACCTACGCGATGCTCTGCGAGGGCAGACGGCGGCTGGAGCGCGGCACCGACGTCGTCGTGGGCTACGTCGAGACGCACGGCCGGCCGCGCACCGCCGCGCTGCTGGACGGCCTGGAGGTCGTCCCGCGCCGCACCCTGACCCATCGCGGCGCGGCCTTCACCGAGCTGGACGCGCAGGCAGTGATCGACCGGGCCCCGGCGGTCGCGCTGATCGACGAGCTGGCGCACACCAACGTCCCGGGCAGCCGCGACGCCAAGCGCTGGCAGGACGTCGAGCGGATCCTCGACGCCGGCATCGACGTGATAACCACGGTCAACATCCAGCACCTGGAGTCGGTGAACGACGTCGTCGAGGAGATCACCGGGGTGGCGCAGCGCGAGACGCTCCCCGACGAGGTGGTCCGCCGGGCCGACCAGGTGGAGCTGGTCGACATGGCGCCGGAGGCGCTGCGCCGCCGGATGGCGCACGGCAACGTCTACGCGCCCGAGAAGGTCGACGCGGCGCTGTCGAACTACTTCCGCGTCGGCAACCTCACCGCGCTGCGCGAGCTGGCGCTGCTCTGGCTGGCGGGCAAGGTCGACGAGCAGCTCGACCGGTACCGCGCCGACCACGGCATCGACCGGACGTGGGAGGCCCGCGAACGCGTCGTCGTCGCCCTCACCGGCGGCCCCGAGGGCGACACCCTCATCCGCCGCGCCGCCCGCATCGCCGACCGCACCAAGGGCGCCGACCTGCTCGCCGTCCACGTCACCCGCGGCGACGGCCTCGCCGGCGCGGGACCGGCGCTGCTCGCCCGCCAGCGCGACCTCGTCGAGGGCCTCGGCGGCACCTACCACCAGGTCGTCGGCGACGACGTGCCGCGCGCGCTCCTGGAGTTCGCGAGCGCGGTGAACGCCACGCAGCTCGTCATGGGCGTGTCGCGGCGCAGCCGCCTGTCGCGGGCGCTGCTGCCCGGCGTCGGCGTCACCACCACCGCGCTGTCCGGCCCGATCGACGTGCACATGGTCACCCACGAGCAGGCGCACCGGAGCCTGCGCCGGCCGAAGGACGGCGGCCCGAACCTGCCGCTGCGGCGCCGCCTCGCCGGCTACGCGCTCGCCGTCCTCGGCCTGCCGCTGCTCACCTTCGCGCTCACGGAGCTGCGCGGCTCGTTCTCGCTGCCCTCCCAGATCATGTTCTTCCTCGCCGCGGTCGTCGCGGTCGCGCTCGCCGGCGGGCTGTGGCCCGCGCTGCTGGCCGCCGTGGCGGGCTCCCTGCTGCTGAACTTCTACTTCACGCCGCCGCTGCACACCCTCACCATCGCCCAGCACGAGAACCTGATCGCGCTCGCGGTGTTCCTGCTGGTCGCGGCGGGCGTCAGCGGGGTGGTCGACACCGCCGCGCGGCGCTCCCGGGACGCCGCCCGGTTCGGCGCCGACGCCGAGGTGCTGTCCACCCTCGCCGGGAACGTGCTGCGCGGCGAGCACGCGCCGATCGCGGGGCCCGGCGGCTACAGCGCGCTGGGGAACATCCTCGAACGGCTCCGCGAGACCTACGCGCTCACCACCGTCACGCTGCTGGAACGCGACCCGGACGCGCCGGTGACACCCGACACCCTGCGCGACCCGGACCGCTGGGGGATCGTCGCCACCGCCGGCGGCGAACCCTGCACCAGCCCGGACGCCGGCGAGTCCGACATCCTGGTCGAGGACGGCACGCTCTCCCTCGTCCTGCGGGGCCGGACGCTGCCCGCCTCGGACCGCCGCGTTCTCGAGGCGTTCGCCGCCCAGGCCGCCGTCGCGCTGCGGCACCAGCGCCTCGCCGAGACCGCCCGCCAGATCCGCCCGCTGGAAGCCGCCGACAAGATGCGCACCGCGCTGCTCAACGCCGTCAGCCACGACCTGCGCACCCCGCTCGCCTCCGCCAAGGCCGCCGTCGAGAGCCTGCACAGCCCCGACGTCGCGTGGAGCGCCGAGGACCAGGACGAGCTGGTCGCCACCGCCGCCGAATCCCTGGCCAGGCTCGACCACCTGGTGGCCAACCTGCTGGACATGAGCCGCCTCCAGGCCGGGTCGCTCGGCATCTCCCCGAGCCGGGTCGCGGCCGAGGACGTCGTCGCCCGCGCGATCGGCGACACCGACCGGGACGCCGTCGAGATCCACATCCCCGACGGCCTGCCCGAGATGGTCGCCGACCCGGCGCTCCTGGAGCGCGTCCTGGCGAACCTCATCGCCAACGCCGTGCGCTTCAACCCGCACGGCGAGCCCGTCGTGATCACCGCCAGCGCCCACGGCGACCGGCTCGAACTGCGCGTCATCGACCGCGGCCCCGGCATCCCGCCCGCCGACCGCGACCGGGTCTTCCAGCCCTTCCAGCGCCTCGGCGACCGCGACAACGAGACCGGGGTCGGCCTCGGCCTGGCCCTCGCCCGCGGCCTCGCCGAAGCCATGGACGGGGACATCACCCCGGAGGAGACCCCGGGCGGCGGCCTCACCATGATCCTCACCATGCCGGTCCGCCGCCCGCACCCCCCGTCCGAGGCGCCCTCCGGAGCCACCGCCGGCCCGGCGGCCGACTCGGGGGAGGGCGCCACGGAGGCCGACCTCGCCGACCCCAGGATCATCGACCGGGTCGCCGCCTGGCGCGACCGCATCGGCCAAGGCAACGATCGCGCGGGGCCCTCCCAATGATCGCGACGGCAGACGATGAGGCGAACAACCGGAACGTCGCAGACCGCGCCCGGACAGCCTGGCTCGCATGTCGTCCATGGGCTGACGGACGCCGCTTCTGATGGGTCGCGCCGAACCGCACCTCCTCCGCAGGCGGCGGCGTCCTTGAGCGTGGTGGGAGGCGTGCCGTCAGGGAGGCGTCAAGATTCCCGGCGGGGGCGTCAACAAGACGTAGTGATCCCGAACAAGGCTGCGACCCGGCCCTAGCGTGGGTTTTGCGGGTGCGGGCCTTGCAAGGCGCATTCGCGAAAAGCGATGTGGCGGCAGAACGCCGCAAATTGGGGGCACGCGATGGATCGCTTGGAATCGGCAGCCTGGCCGCTGGCCGGCGGCGCACTGTGCGCTTTCTTCCTCGCGGTCGTGCTCAAGGATGTGGACTGGCGGATCGCCTGCGCGGCCGTGGCGGTTTCGGTCGCCTGCTGGGCACTGCGGGCCCCGATGGCGGCCGCGGCCGCGCTCGGGGCGATCGGCTGGCTGTTCGTGACCGGCTTCGACATCGCCAAGGACGGAGACCTCACCGTCGGCGGGGCATCCGGCTTGATCGCGCTCGGTGCCCTGGTCGGGGCGGGCCTGGCCACGAGCCTCGGCGGTCGGTGGCTGGGCGCCTTCCGGAGGATCGCGAAGTCCGCCCTCGCTCGCGCATCCGCCGAACGGCCCGACGACGAGCAGGGCCGTTTCCCCGTCCAGGACCTGTCGTTCCAGCCGCTGGACGCGCCGCTGCCGCCCAGCGACCGTCCCGCGGACGAGAACGGCGAGCACCACCGGCCGGAGCAAGAGACGCAGGTCGTCCCGCCTCAACGCGACCGGCGTGCCGATCGCACCGGTGACCGGCAGATCCACCAAGACGCTCATCAGAGGTGACCAGTGCTCTTCCCCATCGAGATCGTGAGCCGCCAGGACGAACGGCCATGACGCGCGTCCTCGTGGTCGACGACTCACCGCAGATCCTCGCGACCCTCCGGCTCAACCTCCGCGCCCGCAGCTACCAGGTGCAGGTCGCTCCGGACGGCAAGGGCGCCCTCACCGGTGCCGCGGAATGGCATCCGGACCTGGTGATCCTCGACCTCGGGCTCCCCGACATGGACGGGGTCGACGTGATCCGCGGGCTGCGAGGCTGGTCGGCGGTGCCGATCATCGTCCTGTCCGGACGGGTCGAAAGCGGCGACAAGGTCGACGCCCTGGACGCCGGCGCCGACGACTACGTGACCAAGCCCTTCGGCGTCGACGAGCTGCTGGCCCGGATCCGCGCGATCACCCGCCGGGTGCCCGCCGACGACCTGCCCACCGTGGACGTCGGCCGCCACTCGGTCGACCTGAAGGGAAAGATCGTCCACGGTCCGGGCGGGACCCGCGTCCATCTCACCCCCACCGAATGGGGACTGCTGGAGATCCTGGTGCGCAACCCCGGCAAGCTCATCTCGCAGCGACGGCTCCTCACCGAGGTCTGGAGCCCGAACCACCTCAGCGAGACCAACTACCTGCGCGTCTACCTGGCCTCGCTCCGCCGCAAGCTGGAGGACGACCCGTCCCGCCCGCGGCACTTCATCACCGAGCCCGGAATGGGCTACCGGTTCGAGCCCTGACCCGGTCCGCCTCGACCATCGCCCACAGCGCCCGGATGCATCCTCGCGTTGCCCGGCACCGCGATCTCGGCATGCTTCATCGCACTTGAGCTGAATGTCTGCTTCTGAAGCCGTCCTCCACGGATGATCGAGTGTTCCGAGGTCAGTGAGATGACACACCTGGCCCGGCTTGCTTAACTATGGACGATCTTGTCGTTACTGTCGTACCCCAGGGTCGGCGAGGCGGTCACCGGAGGTAACGATGCGGTCCGGACGGTGGATGCTCCTCACCTGGCTGGTCATCGGAGCACTCGCTGCGGGACAGCGCCACTACTACGCCCACTTCAACGGCAGTTGCGGCCAGTTCGCCACCATCGGAATCACCCTGGTCTCCGGTCCGCTCAACTACATCGGTCTCAACCCCACCGCTTCCTGCAAGGTTCCGCAGCCGAGCAAGTGACGCGTCGGGCTCCACCACCGCGTCCTCGTGAGCCTTCCAACGACACTGGTGCGGGAGAACCCGAGCGGGGGCGTGCGTCAACCACCTGGCCGGTTCCCTGTGCTGGCAGGACGAGGCGCTGCTGGCGTGCGACCTCTGGATGCCAGGGCTGCGGGGGACCGTCCTGAGCGCCACCGCTCATCCGACCGCCTCGTGGGTGACACGGGCGGCCAGAAACCTGGTCATGCATTTGGAAGCCGCCGGCCGCCGGGCACGGCACCAGGTCCGCGACCACGACGGCAAGTTCGCCCCTCCGTCCTGGCCGATGCCGGCGTCCAGACGGTGCTGACCGAGGGCGCTGATGCCCCCAGGTATTCGGTGGGAACAACGCTTTTTCGCCCTCTGTTCGAGCCGGTTCCGGACCATGCGACAACCGTTGTGTTGGAAGAGACGTCCACTTTGCGGGCGATTGTCGTGCCTGGTCGAGGAGGACTGATGGACACGGTGGTGCTGCGCCGGCGCGGGGTCGTCTCGCTCTTGGACCGACCCCTGCAGGCCGCGGGGTACGCACTCGGCTTCGCCGGAATGGTCGCCGTCGGATACGTGACCAGCGGGTGGTCGGCGGCCCTGCTCATGGTGGGCTGGACGATCGTCGCCGTAGGGGTCTTGACGGTCTTCCCACGCCGGGTGCTGACCGCCGATCGCCACGGCATCTCGGCAGGGATCGGTCGCGACCAGCGGGACTTTCGCTGGAACGAGATCGCGCAACTGGTCGTCTCCGCCGGCCGCGGCGATCAGGTCTCCGTCGGTGTCCAGGCCAGGGTGAGTGCTCTGCCCCCACGCCCATTGGACCGCGTGAAAGAACTGCAACGCCGCTTATTCGACGGCGCCCGGGTGGGCGCTGTCCGCCGCGACAAGCCCTTCGCTCTCGCCTTCGAGTCGCGCTGCATGGCCTCGTCCGCCCGCGAACTGGCCGAACAACTCCAGAGTCTGGCACCGGTGCCAGTTGCCGGTCCCGGCACCGAACCTCATGCGCCCGAACCTTATGCCATCCGAGCCCGGTCCCGGTCGGCCCTGCTCTTCGCCGCCTTCCTCGTCGCCTGGAATGGCGGTCTCGGAACGGTATGGGCGATCGGCCTGTCCCGTGAATACCCGCACGCGCTCCTTCCGCTGATCATCGTCGGCGTAGGCATCGCGCTGATCGTGGCCGACTTCCTGATCCCCCGGGAGACGCTGACGGCGGACGGGGCCGGGCTGCGGTTCGACGGGGAGTTCCTCGCCTGGAACCAGATCGAGGCGATCGAGGTGGCGCCGAGCGGGAACGGCACCGAACTCGGTATCCGGACGACCGGCTCCGCCGCGATGGTCGAGCCGCACGTGCGGCGCCGGCTCCCCGGCGTGCGCGTCGACCCGACCCGCCTCACCACTGCGGCACCTGCTCATGTGTCCATCGACCTAACCGCTGAGCAGACCTGACCCCGGTTTCCAACCGGCCCCAGGGCGTTCCGGGTGTTCGCCAGCTCGGAGCCTTCGTCCCGTACACGTTCAGATTCCGGGGCCAGCACAAGTGTCGGCCGCCGGTGGAGCAGGGCACTGGAGACGGTCGCCGTCGGGCGACTCGACCATCGCGATCCCGCGACAGGCGGCGCGGTGGGTATCGCCGAGGGCAGCCTGGTCGAGGCGCCTTCCGTAGCCGACGGCCACGGCCACGCCGCCTGCCGCGACCACATCGGCCTCGACCGTTTCGACGGGCAGTTCCGATCGCCGAGGCCACGGCGTCCGGGTCGGCGGTGGTGCTCAGCGCCCGCAGCGGCGCGTCCCGATGCCAGGAGTAGTTGCCATGGGTCCGTACCCACTCGTCTCCGGTACGCCAGAACCGGGACAGCGACGCGAAGCCGCTGCCGAAGCCGCGGTCGTTGCGTCTCGCCGCAGACCGCGGCGGCGTCGCGTCCACAACCCGGCTGCTGGACGAACGGCGGCCGACATCACCCCAATCGCCCGCAGCTCAGGCAGTCCGAGGGAAGTACCCGATCACGGCAACAGGCCGCCGCCTGCCCGCGTAACGGGCTAGGGGAGGCAGATAGGTGGTCAGTTCAACCGTCAGGTGATCGAGGCTCAACGGTACGCTCGCCGTGTGGGCGAACTGATCGGCTGCGCCAGAGGCTCGACCGCCGCTGCTCTAGAGTCCCTTGCTCCCCAGCGTGGTGGCGCTCAGGTGCCCGCGATCACCGCTGACTACACCTTCGCCCACCTGCTGGAGGTCTTGTTCGTCGGCCGCGCCGTCGGCACCACTGCGGCGGGAGCGTCTTCATGACGGCAGAGGCGCCCTTGATGCGGACCGGGCGGGCGATGGCGATCGCCACCATGGTGTCGCGGGTCACCGGGTTCGTACGCACGATGGTCCTGGTCGCCGCTCTCGGGCTGGGGACGAGGCTGCTGGATGCCTACACAGCGGCCAATGTCACCCCGAACACGATCTATGAGTTGGTGATGGGCGGGGCGGTGGCCAGCGTGGTCGTGCCGCTGCTGGTCCGCACCGCCGCGGACGACGGCGTCGACGCCGACCTGTTCGCGCAGCGGCTGCTGTCCCTGGTGGTCTACGGCCTGGGTCTGGTGGTCATCGTGACCGTCATCGCCGCCCCGCTCATCGTGCAGGTGTACGTCCCCGGGTTCACTCCGCCCGAGCGGCATCTGGCGATCGTGTTCACCCGGTTCTTCATGCCCCAGATCCTCTTCTACGGGGTGAGCGCCACCCTGGCCGCGGTATTGAACGCACGCTCGCGTTTCGTCGCACCGATGTGGGCCCCCGTCGCCAACAACCTCATCGTCACCGCGACCGCCCTGGCCTTCCTGGTGATCGGCGGCACCGGGCATCTGGAAAAGCTCACCACGGGTCAGATGCTGCTGCTGTCGATCGGCACCAGCGGCGGCGTCGCCGCGCAGATGGCGGTGCTGGCCGTGACCAGCCGACGGAGCGGGTTCCGGCTCCGCCTGCACGCTGACCCGCGCGGCATCGCCGTCCGGGCGATCGCCGTCATGGCGGGTTGGACCATCGCGTCGGTGGCGGCCGCCCAGGTGGTGTTCATCGTCAGCACCCGTCTGGCTTCCCAGGCCGGGCAAGGCGCCGTCGCCGTCTACTCCAACGCCTACACCTTGTTCCAGTTGCCGTACGCCGTCATCGCGGTCACGGTCATCACCGGCGTTCTGCCGCGGATGAGCCGGGCGGCCGCCGACCGCGACCTCGCCAGGATCACCGCCGACCTGTCCCGGAGCCTTCGCCTGACCAGCGTGGCCATGGCCCCCGTCGCCGCTGCCCTGATCGTGCTCGGCCCGCTGCTGACCGGTGTGCTGTTCGACCACGGCAACGCCGCACCGGCCGCGGCCCACCTCACCGGATCGGTCTTGGCCGCCTACGGCCTGGCCTTGGTCCCGTTCGCGGGCTACCAGATCATGCTGCGCGTCTTCTACGCCCTCGGAGACACCCGCACCCCCGCCCTCGTCAGCACTGCCGTGTCCGCCGCCACCATCGCGGCCAGCCTCACCGCCGCCCACGTCTTCCACGGTGCGAACCTGGTGATCGCCCTGGCCGGCTGCACGGGCCTCGCATACGCCCTCGGCCTGGCCGCCACCGCACAGCTGCTCCGCCGACGACTCGGCCGCGTCGACGGGCACCGGCTCTTGAAAACCCACACTCGGACACTGACTGCCGCCGTCATCGCCGCTGCCGGTGCAGCCCTCATCACCCAGACGCTCGGCCCAGCCTTGGGCACAGGAACGACCGGCGCACTCACCATCATCAGCGCGGCTGCAGCAGTCGGAGCCGGGCTCTACGCCCTCACCGCCTACCTGCTGCGAATCGGCGAGCTCAAAGAACTCACATCGATGATTCGCCCCGCATGACCCTCTGACCAACAGCCCGAGCGCACGAAATCGGACACCTCTAACCGCGACGAACTTCGGCCGTCGCGCCCGCGCCCTCGGGCGGCAGTGCCGGAGCCGCTCCCATTCGCGCCGACCATCCCTTCTCCGCGGATGACCGACCGCAGGCTGCTGCGCCGGACCTGTGGCTTCCTCCTCGTCGACGGCTCGGTGCTGGCGTGGTCGCGGCGGTGGTTGCCCCGTGTGAGCTACTCGTGAATGTCCACCATGCGGGGATGATGCCCGGCCAGCCCGATCCAGCTTCGTGACCGGCGCCGACGAAGGCTTCGCCGCCGTCGGGGCCCGTCTCCGAAAGCCCAGTCGAGCCACGAGAGCACCCGGAACATCAGCGACGCCGACATCAGGGATCGCGCGCGACGTCGGGCTCCGCTAACGAACGTCGAAGGCAGCCGAGTAGGCCGGCCTTGCCGGGGCGTGCGGCGCTGCGGGCGGCGGCGGTCTCAGGACGATCGCAGGCAGAAGGGGTGTCCGGCGGGGCTGGCGTAGACCCGGCTGCCGGTGCGGGTTTCCGGGGTGACGTCGTCAGTGGGCCGCAGGCGGGTGGCGCCGGCCCCGGTGGCCGTGCGGTCGGCGGCCGCGAGGTCGTCGACGCCGAAATCGAGGTGCATCTGCTGGGAGGCGTCGTCCGGCCAGTTCGGGGCCATGTGTCCGGGGGCCGACTGGACGACGAGAACCGGGAGGCCGGGCGCCTGGATGAAGTGGTGGGTCGGCGTCCGGGTGATCGATCCGCCGAGCAGCCGGTGCCAGAAGGCGCTCTCCGCCGCGACGTCGGCGGCGTCGATGATCACGGAACTCAGAGTGATGGGCATGTGGGTCCTGTTCTTCGTGCCGATCGGTGCTCAGACGGTCGGGATGATGCCGCCGTCGACGCGGAACTGCGCTCCGGTGAGCCATTTGGCGCGGCCTGAGGCGAGGAAGGCGATCATCTCGGCGACGTCCTCGGGGTCTCCCGGGCGGCCCATGGGGACCTTGAGGTGATCCACGATCTGCCGCGTGACCTCCTCGGAGGTGACGCCCTGCTGGTCGGCCATGTGCTGGAGATGGGCGGTGGCACCGTC
This sequence comes from Spirillospora sp. NPDC046719, assembly GCF_040645715.1. NCBI lineage: Bacteria > Bacillati > Actinomycetota > Actinomycetes > Streptosporangiales > Thermomonosporaceae > Spirillospora > Spirillospora sp. NPDC046719. The sequence continues at coordinate 15,962 of NZ_JBEYYT010000032.1, forward strand.
GGTGACGACGAAGCCAGGAAGGACGCACACCACGCGCACCCCGTGCTCGCCGACCTCGGTCGCCAGCTCGCGGCTGTAGGTGTTGAGCGCCGCCTTGGCGGCGGCGTAGGACGCCTCCGTGCGCTGCGGCAACCGGCTGGCGATCGAGGAGACGTGCACGACGACACCGGAGCGCCGCTCGACCATCCCCGGAACCAGGGCCCGGTCGAGGCGCACGGCGCTGAGCAGGTTCATCTCCAGGTCCGCCCGCCAGGACTCGTCCGACCGGCTCAGGGTCGGCGCCGGGGCGCTGGCCGCGCCCGCGTTGTTCACGAGGACGTCCACTCCGCCCAGGCGGTCGATGACCCGGCGCCCGAGTTGCGCTACGCCTTCCTGTGTCGAGAGGTCCGCTGGAATGAACGTGGCGGGAGTGTCGTCCTTGGGCCTGCTGCGGGAGGCCGTCAGCACGGTCGCGCCTGCGGCGGCGAAGCGGCGGACGGTCGCCTCGCCCAGGCCGCGGCTGCCGCCGGTGACCAGCACCCGCAGACCGTCCAACCGCTCGTCCGTGATCGGCATGCGCTTCTCCTCAATAAGATGAACCCGACTCCGGAAACCATATACGTAACCGGAACCGGACTCACCTTATGGAGGTCTGTTGCCGTCATCACGTCCGCTGCGCGCCGACGCGCGACGCAACCGCGAGGCGCTCCTGTCCGCGGCCCGGGAGGCGTTCCTCGGTGGCGACACCGACGCGCACGTGGAGGACATCGCCCGCAGCGCCGGCGTCGCCGTCGGAACGCTCTACCGCCACTTCGAGACCCGTGAGGCCCTCATCGAGGAGGTCTACCGCGCGGAGGTCGATGACCTGTGCTCCGCGCCTTCCGACCTGCTGGACCAGTACGCCCCGGACGAGGCCCTGCGGCGCTTCCTGCTGCTGCTCGTGGACCACGCGGCCGTGGGTAAAGGAATGTCCCTTGCTCTGGAGAGCATCATGGCGACGGACTCTCCGGTCTTCGACGACGCGCGCACCCGGATGGCGGACGCCCTCACCCAACTGCTCGACGCGGGCAGCGCGGCCGGCACCGTTCGCAACGACGTCTCCGGCTCGACGCTGCTGCGCGCTTTGGGCGGCATCTGCGGAATGCGTGCCACAAAGGGCTGGCTGGAGGAGGCTCGACAGATCACCGCCCTCCTCTTCGACGGCCTGCGCCACCCCGCTCCACAGGCGACCTGAACCGGACGGCGTGGCGGCGCGGCCTTTGCACAGGCCACGGCCGCTTCTCCGGACTGCATCAGGCCGCTGATCACTAATGTCCGCGATCGTGTTCGTGGCGACCATCGGTTGCACCTGGCGGCAGCCACCGCCGAACTTCGGTGCGTCCTGGAGACGGTGCGCTGCCGGTTCGCCGAGTGGACCCAGGCGCGGCTATGGGGCTGCGGCCATCACGCACGTAACTCGGACTGGAGCCCCTGGTGCGCAGCATCCCGCCGGGCCACTCCCGGCGCGGGGCACGGCGGCGGCGTCCCGCGAGCCTGTCCACCGCGCCGCGACCCAAGCCGCCTTCAGCCACTCCATCCGACCTGGTCGTTATCGAGTGTTGAGCGCTATTCGAGGGGGATTTGTCCGACGAGGGGGTGCTGTGCTGAGCGGGGCGGTCTTGCCGTCCAGGTCGTCACATCCGGAACACCCAGTTCCCGGGAGCATCCCTGTGTGCTCGGGATCTGGCATTCCCCTCGACCGATTCCGAAACTGACCGAACTTTTGTGCCCGTCCGTTGATCCTACTAAGTGGCGGACGGCCAGGGGGGCCACCGCCAAAGGACAAGGGGGATCACGATGAAGCGTTTGGTGACGGTGGCGGCCACAGCGAGCGCGGTTCTCGTCGGCGGCGCTGTGCTGTCCGCCGCGCACGCCGAGACTGTCACACCGGCCAACGGGGGACCCGCTTACGTGAAGGGCAGGGTCACCGCCTCGCCGCACCTGGCGATCCGGAGCAAGCCCACCACCAAGTCGCTCCGCGAGGGCTACTACAACAAGGGCGACATCCTCGCGCTCAAGTGCTACGTCAAGGGACAAGGCGTCTTCGGTAACAGCACCTGGTACCGGCTGGACCCGACCCACAATGCCAACTGGGACGGGGTCGGCTACGTGTCCGCCTACTACATCAAGCTCCTCGGCGCCAAGCCGCACCACTGCTGACGCAACACGCAGATCTCGGCGGCCACGCCGAACCCATCACAATGAGTCGAAACGGTGGAGGCTCGCTGGAACCGGCCCGAACGGGCCGCATGTCCGGCGGGCCTTCACCGCCGTTTCCTTCGCGTTCCTGCAGTGTGAAGCACGATTTCTGTTGACGAACGTGACGCAAGGTTTTCCCATGCGTCGGGAGCGTTTGCTCACCAGCGGCTCCCGAACCACGTGCAGAGCGAGAAGCGGGGCTCCTGGATACCCTCCGAAGCCTCCTGGCCTGCGTAAACGCTGTCGCGACGGCGGGTTGAACCAGCGCCCGCGTGCCCTAAAAGAAGACCACATCCTCGAAGAGGAACTCGGCACCGACGGGCGCCTGTTCGTCCACCAGCCGGACGCGGCGAACGAGGAGCGACCCGCCTCGCTCGACCCCGAGCTCGGCTGGGCCGAAAAGAACGCCGAGGGGGTCGATACCGGCATGGGACGCTGAGCGCCTACAACGGCGCCAATTGCCGCTGCGACCACTGCAGGCGAGCCTTCGTCGAATACCGCGCTCGTCACCGAGCCGATGGCAAGGACAGCCCCGCGAACCTCGCCGAAACTAAACCGACGATCACGTCCCCGCCAACTGGTTCCGCAATCGGATCTGGAAGCCCGTCCTCAAGGAGGCCGACCTGAACCCGATGCTCCGCATTCACGACCTCCGGTACGCTCACGCGTCCTGGCTCCTGTCCGAAGGTGCCGACTTCAGGGCCGTGAAGGAACACCTTGCCCACGGCTCGATCTCCACCACCGAGCGTTACCTGAACACCCTCGACGACAACACCGCCCTCACCGCCTTCGACAAAATCCACAGCAGCCGCCCCGATTGCGAACCTCCAGATTAGAAGTCCGGAGCCACCGTGTCAGAGCAGTGCCTTTCAGTGGCGCTAGGAGCTTGACGTGTTCGACTGAGGTCCCATTCTCGTGCTGTCCGACGCCGCCGCGTGTCGATCCGTCACGGAACCGTTGAGCTGGCATTGATTCAAGGTCCGGTCAGCGCGCCAACTCACTATTGGGGCGGTGTGCGCGATTTTGTGCACTGCATCGGCGACGTCGGAGTCCCTGTCCTCGTGCTGCTGTCGGCAAGCGTGCCTCTGCCGGAGCGGATCGTGCGCGGCTCGCCGTCAATGGTGGCTTTCGGTGAGCGGTCCCGTGTCAGGGGGCGCTCGGGGAGCGGTGGGCGGTTACTGCCACCAGGGCAGGTTGCGTTGCTGGGCAAGGTGATCTGCGGCGGTGGTGAGTTCGCCGAGGTGGGGTCTGATGTGCTGTATGTGTTGCTCCACCCACAGGGTGCAGGCCACGACGGGGTCGGACGCGGTCGCGGCGATCGCCGTCAGTTCCGGTGGATCGAGTTCCCTGGGCGGGGGTTGGTCGCGGTCGGTCAGGCTGGCGGCGAGTTGGTCGTACCAGTCGTTCAGGCGTGCGGCTTGGTCGCGGAGGGCGTGGCTGACCGGATCGGGTTCGGCGTCCGGGCTCGGTAGTCCGTTCAGCGATCGGGCAGTGAGACGGAGCCGGGTGGTGCCCGCGACAAGCCGCCATAGCTCTTCGCGTGGCATCCGCTTGGTGCCCTGCTCGGCGAGATAGCCCCGTAGCGCGTCGTCGAGGCGGATCTTTGCGGCGACGGCCTGAGTGGCCTGGGGCGGCTGGGGTCTCGTGCCGAGCGCCCAGTCGATCGCCTGCCTGAGGTAGGCGGCGCTCTGCCGGAAGGCATCGGCGAGATCGGCGCGGACCACCTGGCCGGCGCCGCGCGGCCAGAAGACCAGCCCGACGGCGAGGCTGACCGCGCATCCGATGGCCACGTCCTCGATTCGCAGCACCCCGACCTGCCAGCCGACCGGGGCGAGCAGGTTGTACAGGACCGACACGACGATGGTGAAGGCGGCTTGGCCCACCGCGAACGGGGCGGTTCCGGGCGCGTATCCGGCGACGAGCACGGCGAGCGGCAACGCGGCCCACAGCGCCGCCGAGCCGGTGCCGATCGCCATGATCAGGGCGGCGCCGAGGGCGAACCCGACCACCGTCCCCAGCAGGGCCCGCCAGGCGGTGGCCCCGGTCGAGGCCGCGCTGGTGCGCAGCACCGACAGGGTGCCGAGGACGACCCAGAAGCCGTGCTGGACACCGCTGACGTCGGCGACGGCGATCGCCGCGGCGAGTCCGGCGGCGCCGCGGATGCTGTTGAGGAGCCAGACCGACCGCAGGCTGGCGTGGTGCAGGGCGACGCCGCTGATCGCGGCGAGCACGCCGAGCCGCCGCTCGGCCCCTGCGGCACGTTCGGGGATGCCGTACACGCGTTCCTGCCATTCGGCGATGGTCGCCGGATCGGCCCGGCGCACCGCGACCATCGTGTCGATGGCCGCTGCGCGGACGGCGAGGCCGAGCGTCCGCGCGTGGAACGAAAGGTCGACCGCGGCGGCGTACCCGGTGTCGATGCTCATGTGCCGCAGCGTTGTCACGCTCGCTTGGAGCGCCTGGTCGAGCCGGTCGAGATCGGGCCTGGTGTCCGCACCGTCTAGCAGTCCCGCCACGTCCCGTAGGACGGCGCCCGTCGCGGCGAAGAGTTCACGCTCGACCTCTGGCACGTCACGGAAGTGGCCGTACTCGCTGAGGCTGTCGCACAGGAGGGCGGTGCTCCACTCGAGCATGCCGACGACGCCCGCGAGCGCTTGGTCGGCGTTCGTGAGGCTGGTCGGCCGATAGGGGGTGGACGTGAACTGGTCGATCAGCCGGTGTTTGGCCCGGATCGACGCTTCCCGGTGGTCGGGGACGGCCTCGGCGCGCAACCCGGCGCCGACGAGGTCGCCGAGTGCCCGGGCGCACTTGGACGCGGCGTCCTGCAGCGCGTCCGCCGCTGGTCGCGGGGAGACGAGCAGGACCGCCAGCGTGCCGACCACTGAGGCCAGCCACCAGCCGGCGAGCCGGTCCGGCACCATCGCCAGGGTGCCGGGGGAGGCGGCGGGCAGGACGTACGCCAGCAGCGCGGCGGTGGCGCCGGCGGCCAGGTTGGGCGCGATCACCCCGGCGAACAGCACCCCGAAAGCCACAGGCATGGTCACCAGCGCCGCCAACCAGGTCACCGAGTGCACAGCCGTGCCGATCGTCAGCAGCACGCTCCCCGCGACCGCCAAGTAGAGGTGCGCGATGACCTTGTCCAGCCGCCGCCCCCCGAACGAGGCCATCACCAGCGTCGCGAAACCGCCGAACGCCGCGAACGTGGCCATCTGCACGTTGCCGAAACCCTCAAAGGTCAAAGCGAACAACGCGGGAAGCACCACGGCGGCCCGTACCGCCCGCATCGCGGCGGGAACCGACCAGGTGAACAACTGAACCCGCGCGAACTCGACCATCGACCAACCATAAGACCGGCCGACCTCGTCCTCCTAAGACCCGAAGGGGACGGCGGACCCAGTGACGCCCCTGTTCAGGAGGCATGAGTTCCCACCGACGCTCGCTGCAGGAGACGAGCATCCGCATCACCGGCAGCGTTGTCGCCGCCTCTCGGTGGCCGCTCGCGATGAAGCCGATCGGAGCTCGATCATCAGAAGCGGCGACAGGGGGCAGAGAGGACAACACGACCGCGGTCGGCGCGGAAGCTGCCCGAACACTTCACCGGATCGCGACTGTTCGCTCCGCTCCGAGCGGGCAGCCAGATCGGGCACGGCAACATCGACGCGGCGCAGGCCTCCGGCAACGAGCGCGGCCTCGGGGAGTGCGCGCGCCGGCGGTGCCGCCGGGGAGCTGTTCGTGTTCATCAAGCCGGCTGGCGAGATCAGGGACTGGCCGCCCCAGCCCGGTCGCTGTTCGCCGGGCGCGTCCGGATCGTCGGCGCAGGACGCTACGGCGAGCCTCCCGTCCGCCGCACGACGGCCCGACGCGCTGGCCACTGCGGTGTCGGGGGAGCGCGGACGGCGCGATGCCGGCTCCCGCCGCCCTACGGCGAGGTGAGGGTGGCCATCACGCGATCCGGTTCCCAGTGGGCGCGGAACGAGGTGATCAGGCCGTCGTCATCGACCGTGTAGACGGTCAGGCAGTCGATCGTCATGGTGGTCCCGCCGTCCAGCGTCGCGGTGATGGTGACGACGTTGGCGCAGGCGGGACCGTTGGCGAACGAGTCGCTGACCCGGAAGTGGAACTTCCGCACCCGGGCGATGTTCTCGTCCCAGAACCGCTCGATCCCGTCCGGCCCCCGGTGCCCCTTGCCCTCGGGATCGAGCATCGAGGGGCCGACGGGGTCCTCGATGACGGCGTCCGGGCCGAACAGCGCGAGCCAGTCCTGCTTGCGTCCTTCCACGGCCGCGCTCATCGCAGCGCGTACCGCCCGGCGCGCGGGGTGGTCGGCCTCCGGTGCGTCCCAAGTGACTGCGGTCATGGCAGAAACTGTAACGTGTTCTCGTTTTCGGTCAACGGTCTCCACCGACCCGTCAGGCGGCTCCCGGGCCACGCCTTCTGGGTGTGGGCTGGCCGGGGGCGGTGAGCGAGGCTCTCACCTCCGGCGGCGCTTCTGGTGGCGGTGCTTGGCGGGGGAGCGTTGTTGCGGTGGCTTCTTACGGGTGGGCTGCTGCTGTTGGGGATTGCGGCCACGGGAGCTGTTGGGGGTGCGGCCGCGGACGATGCCGATCAGTTCCTCCATCAGGTCGGTCGTCTCGGCCGCGAGCCAGGCCAGGCCGATCTGGGACTGAGGAGCGTCGGTCACGGTCCGGTAGGTGAGGTCCTTGCGGTGATGGAGGCGGGCCAGGGACTGCGGGAGCAGCAGGACGCCGACTCCCGACGCCACCAGCTCGATCGCGCCGGCGGTGCTCTCAGGACGGGTGAAGGCAGGTTGCCCGGGACGGACGTCCCAGGTCAGGACGTCGTCGAGCGGCTCGAACACGTCCTCGTCGGCGAGGTCGGCGAGCTTCACCTCCTCCACTGCGGCCACCGCGTGATCCTTGGGCACCACGACCACGGTCGTCTCCAGGTACAGCGGGATCACATGGAGGGCCTCGCGGTCGACGGGCAGGCGTACGAACGCCGCGTCCACCTCACCGCTCCGCAGCAGGGGGACGACCTCGGTCGCCGGCATCTGCAGCAGGCGAAGCGGCACCTCCCGGACCCGCTCGGCCCACACCCCGGCCCACTTCCCGGGCGTCACCCCTGGCACATAGGCCAGCCGGAACTCACCATCGGTCACCCCGCCACCCTAGTCGCGTCCAGACGATGCCCTCCCGCTGGCTACGCTTGAGGGCATGGGCACGTCCAAAGCAAAGACCCCGCAGACCATGAAGCCCGCGACAGCGGCCAAGAAGCTGGGGATCCTGCTGTCGGCAGCACCCGCCGAGTTCCAGGAAGGTCCCGTCTCCCGGGACGAATTGAACGCGCTCCAAGCCGACCCGCCCTCCTGGCTGGCGAACCTGCGTCGCGAGGGTCCCCACCCCCGCCAGGTCGTCGCCGCCAGGCTCCGCGTCTCCGTCTCGGGTCTGGCCCGCGCCGGCATCACGGGCCCCCTCACCACGGCCGAGATCGAGAACCTCAAGGCCGAAAGGCCCGAGTGGTTGGAACGCGAGCAAGCCGTGCAGGCCGAAGTCCGCAAGGAGGAACTCCGCCTCAAGGAGCAGCGCGCCAAGGCCTGACTCACGCGATGCCCTTGGCCGCCCGCGCCGCCGCCTCGCTGCTCGTGATGTAGGCGGCGCTGGTCAGGGCTCCGGCTGTGGGGGCGGGGCCGCCCAGCGGTCCGCCAGGAGCCTGAAGCTGGGCACATCATCGAGGGATACCGAGTATTCGTAGGTCCGTTCATAGCCGATGCCGCTGATGCGCCATCCGCCGTCCGCGCAGCGCCGATACGTCTCCTCGTAGAAGGCGGATCCGCGGATCAGCACCCGGAACGCCTTGGCGATGACGGTGTCCTCCAGACACCAGGTGCCCTCGGCGGTGTCGCCGTCGATCCGGATCTCGGGTTGGCCCGCGAAGTGCACCGTGGTGATCTCGGGGCCGAGGTTGGTGCGCATGTAGTCGACGATGGCATCGCGGCCTTCCAGGCGCAGCGGCCCGCCGACCGCGCGGGTCCCGTAGGCGCCTACGGCGTCCTCGGTGAGGGTGTCGGCGAACCCGTTCCAGTCCTTCAGGTCGAGGCAGCGCAGGTAGCGGTACTTCACCTGACGGATGTCCTCCAGGGCGTTCAGATCCATGCGACGTAGCCTGCTCGACACCGCGGCCATAAACAAGAACGCGTTCTAACTTTTGAGGTGTCCCTCCCGCTCGGCACTCGGCACGCCGGCCGGGCAGCCGCCCCGGACTTGGCGATGAGCGCTCTCCGCCTCGGCGGCGTGCCCGGGTTGTACTGTTCTCGCGTGCTCATGGGGCGGGATCGTGAGAGGGACCACCTTGCCGGGCTGCTCCGGGCCGCGCGTTCCGGGCGCAGCGGCACGGTGGTGATCCAGGGCGAGGCGGGGATCGGCAAGACCTCCCTGCTGGAGCAGCTCGCGGCCGACGCCGGGGACATGCGGCTCATCCGCGGGGCCGGCGTCGAGTCGGAGAGCGAGCTGGCCTTCGGCGGGCTGCACCTGATGCTGCACCCCTTCACCGACCGGTTCGACGTGCTGCCGGCGCAGCAGGCGGCGGCGCTGCGGTCGGCGTTCGGACTCGGCTCCGGGCCGGCCGGCGACCGCTTCCTGATCGGCGCCGCCACCCTCACCCTGCTGTCCGAGCTGGCCGCCGACCGCCCGCTGCTCTGCCTGGTGGACGACGCGCAGTGGTTCGACAACGCCTCGCTGGACGCGCTGCTCTTCGCCGCCCGCCGGCTCGGCGCCGACCCGATCTCCATGGTCTTCACCGTGCGGGACGGCGTCCGTCCGTTCCCCGACCGCGGGCTCGACGTCGTCCGGCTGGCCGGCCTGGACCGGGCCGCCGCGCGCGAGCTCGTGGCGGCGCACGCGCCGGAGCTGACCGTCCCGGTTCGGGAGCGGCTGCTGGACGAGGCGGCCGGCAACCCGCTCGCCCTCATCGAGCTGGCGCACGCCCTCAAGTCGCGGCCCGCCCGGCACGCCGGGCCGCTGCCGGTCGGCGGCAAGGTCCAGGAGAGCTTCCGGCGGCGGCTGGCCGAGCTGCCGGACGCCACCCGCCGGCTGCTCCTGGTGGTCGCCGCCGACGGCACCGCCGACCTGGGCGTCGTCCTGCGCGCCGGGGACGCGCTGGGGCTCGTCCCCGCCGACCTCGAACCCGCCGAGGAGGCCGGGCTGGTCGTCCTCGACGGGGAGGAGGTGCGGTTCCGGCATCCGCTCATCCGCGCCGTCACCTACCAGGAGGCCGCGCACCACCGGCGGACCGCCGTCCATGACGCCTTGGCCCGGGTCCTTACCGGCGACGAGCACGCCGACCGGCGCGCCTGGCACCGAGCGGCGGCCGCCACCGGCCCGGACGAGGAGGTCGCCGCCGAGCTGGAGCGGGTCGCGCACCGCGCCGGGCGGCGCGGCGGAACGGCCGCGGTCGCCGCCGCCTACGAGCGCGCCGCGCGGCTCAGCACCGAGCCGGAGGGCAAGGCCCGCCGGCTCGTGCACGCGGCGCGGGCCTCCTACGACGCGGGCCGCCCCGACCAGGCCACCCGGCTGGCCGCCGAGGCCGAGCACCTCACCGAGGACGACGGGGTCGTCGCCGAGGCGACGTTCATCCGCGCCCAGGTCGCCTACGAGCGCACCTCCCCCGCCGCCGACGCGGAGCTCGCGCTGCAGGGCGCGGCGCTGATCGTGGAGAGCGATCCCGACCAGGCGGTGTCCATGCTGACGGAGGCGGTCTGGTCCGCGCGGGACGCGGGCGCGCACGGTCTCGTCCGGCGGAGCGTCGAGCTGTTGACGAAGGTGAGGCCGCCCGCTGATTCGGCGAAGGCGCCGATGGCGGGCGCCCTGATCGCCTACGGGCGGCGGCTCGTGGACGACGCGCCCGACGCCGTCCGGCCGATGCGGGCGCTGTTCGAGGCCGCCCGGGCTGGCGAGATCGAGGACGTCGTCGAACGCCTCATCGGCGGTTTCATGGGCCTGCTCGTAGCGGACGACCGGGCCGCGACGGAGCTGCTGGAGCGCATGGCCGCCGAGGCCAGGGCCGAGGGCGCGCTCGGCTGGCTGCCGTACATCTCCGAGGCGCTCGCGATCGGGCGGGTGCTGCTCGGCGACCTGCACGGGGCGGACGCGGCGACGGCCGAGGGCATGTCGCTGGCCGCCGACATCGGCATGGACATGCAGGTCACCGCGTTGAAGTGCATCGCGGTCCGGTTGGAGTCGGATCCGGAGCGCAGCCGTGCCCTGGCGCCGGACGTCCTCGGTCATGCGGACGTGCATCCGACCAACGCGGCGCTGGCGTCCTGGGGCCTCGGCCTGCTCGATCTCGCCGAAGGGCACGCCGGCGAGGCCCTGGAGCGGCTGGACGCGGTGTGCTCCGGCCCGGCCCGGTACGACGTGCTGATCCGCGCCGTCCCCGACCACGCGGAGGCCGCGGTGCGGGCCGGGTGCCCGGACCTGGCCCGCGCCCATCTGCCCGCGTTCGAGGCATGGGCCGCGGCCACGTCCTGCACGGCCCTGATCGCCCGGTGCCGCGCCCTCCTGGCCGGGGGCGACGAGGCGGACGGGCACTACCGCTCCGCACTCGGCCTGCACGGGGACCGGGCCTACGATGCCGCGCGGACCAGGCTGCTCTACGGCGAATGGCTGCGCCGCCGGCGCCGCCGCACCGAGGCGCGCACCGAGCTGACCGCCGCCCGGAACGCCTTCGCCCGGCTCGGCGCCGCCGCCTGGGCCGAACGGGCCCGCGCCGAGCTGGAGGTCCTCGGCGACCGCCCGGCGGCCAGAGCCGAGGACGCCGACCCGCTGAAGCGGCTCACCCCGCAGGAACTGCAGGTCGTGCGGCTCGCCGCCGCCGGGCTCAGCAACCGGGAGATCGGCGCGCAGCTCTACCTGAGCCCCCGCACGGTCGGGCACCACCTCTACAAGGCGTATCCGAAGATCGGCGTCACCCGCCGCCTGGAACTGGCCCGCCTGGTATCGGACACATGACTTAGCCGCTCCTCCGCACCCGTACGGCTTTTTTTGCGCGAGACCGCGTTCCGAGCGCTCATCCGCCTTCTGGCCTGCGCCGTTCAATTCCCGTCCGGTGACCGATGCGGGCCGTCCGGCCGCGCTCCTACGGTCGACGCCATCACCACGGAACACCTCGGACGGACGGAGAACGGCCATGCTTCTGGAGAACAAGACCGCGGTCATCTACGGCGGCGGCGGATCGATCGGCGGCGCCATGGCGCGCGGCTTCGCCGCCGAGGGCGCGCGTGTCTTCCTCGCCGGCCGCACCCCGGCGACGCTCGACGCGGTCGCCGACGACATCCGGGCCGCCGGCGGCCTTGCCGAGACGGCCCGCGTCGACGCCCTGGACGGCGACGCCGTCAACGGCTGGGTCGACTCCGTCGTTGAGACCGCCGGCAGCGTCGACATCTCGGTCAACGTCATCTCCCACGAGACGCTGTTCGGTCCCCTGATGGAGCTGCCGGCCGACGCCTTCGCCCGGTCCCTGGAGAAGATCGCCCGCACCCTCATGCTGACCACCCAGGCCGCCGCCCGCCACATGGTCAAGCAGGGCTCGGGCGTGATCCTGCACTTCGGCGGCTCCGACAGCGGGAACCGCTCACCCGGTCTCGGCAACGTCCAGGTCGGCTGCGAGATGGTCGAGGCGATGCGGCGGCAGTGGGCGTGCGAGCTCGGGCCGCACTCGGTCCGCGTCCTGTCGATGAAGACCGGGGGCGTCGCCGAGTCCATGCCGGACGGCCCGGAGATGGCCCCGGTCAAGCAGCAGATGGTCGACGCCACCCTCCTCAAGCGCGCCACCACCCTGGCGGACGTGAGCCGCATCGCCGCCTTCCTGGTGTCCGACCACGCCGCCACGATGACCTCGACGCAGGTGAACATCTCCGCCGGCGCCCTGGTCGACTGATCGGATTCGCGCCCCTGCACCCCCGCCTCACAGGTCGTTGTGGGCGTCATGCCTCGGGCGGGCGGGGGTGGCAGGGGCGTTCGCGGTCGGCTTGCCGGACGGCCGGTGCGGCGTGCGGCGGGAGAGCGGGATGTAGAGGAGCATCAGTGCTCCTGCGGCGAGGAGGGACAGGCCGGACGGAAGGAGGAAGCCGAAGCGGAGGCCGACGGAGGCGCGGACGTCGATGCCGGGGGAGCCGTCCAGGCGCATCACCGCGACGGACCAGGTTCCGTGTGTCTTGTTCCAGTTCAGCGTCCGGACGCCTGGTCCTGAGGACGCCGCTACCCAGAACGGCTGGCGCGCGGGTGCGGATGCCGCGCGGGCGGCGCCCGGGTGCCGGGTGAAGGTCGCCCGGAACGGAGAGAGGTCCGCGGACGCGAACTCGTCGTGCGCGACGGTGCGCAGGTACGCCTCGACCTCCTGCTTCGGTCCGATGCCGACGAACAGCCGGGTGCGCGGGTCGGCGGGCCGCACCACGATCCTGACCTGCGCCAGTTCGCCCACGTCGGGATCGGGATCCGCCGGACGGGCCGTGTCCGAGCCGACATCGATCTCGTCGGTCTTCAGGGCTGCGGTCGGTGTGGTGAAGCGGTGCTCGGCGGTGCCGAAGCGGCCGCCGGAGTTCGCCTGGAGCACGCCCCCGGTGGTGAGGGCGGCGCCGGCCGACGCGGTGATGGCGGCGGTGACGGCGAGCGTGATGCGGACGGGGCGCGAGCCCGCGGGGAGACGAGCCATGCTCTTCCTCCTTCGAGTAGCACAGTCGTGCTAATCACAAAGTAGCACGGCTGTGCTAGAAAGGGGAGATGGCGAAGGTGGATCCCGAACGGCGCAGGGCCGATGTGGTGGAGGCGGTGTGGCGGGTCGTCCGCCGCGAGGGGCTGTCGGCGGCCTCGGTCCGCAACGTGGCGCAGGAGGCCGGCCTGTCGATGGGGTCGCTGCGGCACTACTTCGCGTCCCAGTCGGAACTGCTGTCCTTCACCCTGCGTGCGGTCATCGAACGGATCGAGGCGCGGATCGCGGCGCTGCCGCCGGAACCCGATCCGCGCCGCCGCGCCGAGCGCGTCCTGCTGGAACTGCTGCCGCTGGATCCGGAACGCGCCGCCGAGAACGAGGTGTGGCTGGCCTTCACGGCGCGCGCGCAGGTGGACCCCGAGCTGCGGGCCGTCCATGACCAGGGCTACGACGTCCTGCGGGGCGGGTGCCGCCGGCTGGTCGAGGGGCTGGCCGGAGAGGTGACGGGTCTGGACGTGGAGCTCGAGACCGACCGCCTTCACGGGCTGCTCGACGGCCTCGCGGTGCACATCGCCATGCGGCCCGACGCCCTCACGCCCGACCGGGCGAAACTGATCGTCGCGCGCCACCTGGACGAGCTGACACGGTGCGCGCGCTAAGTGGGGATTTGGCGTAGGTCCGATCTGTGTCAGCATGCCGACCATGCTCTGGCGATGGCGACGCGAGACCGCCTGGATCTTCGTCGCCGTCCTGCTCGCCATCGCGGCGGCCGGGTGCGGCGATGCTCCGCGCGATGCGACGCCGGTGCCGTCGGTGTCGGCCGAGGCGGCGCCGTTCCTGCTGGCGCCGGACAGGCCGCCCGGGTTGTTCCTGGAGTCGTTGCGGCCGACGCCGCCGACCGACGACCGCCTGGTCGTCTACAGCGAGCCGGGCCGCGCTGATCCGCTGACCGGACGGGTCCTGGCGCTGACCCGCCAGGACGACCGCAACGGTGACCTGCCGGAAGGCGCGCACGCGGTGCGGATCAGTCGCTTCGGGAAGGGACGCTTGGGCCGGCAGGGGGACTTCACCTGGATCGGCTGGAACGGCACGGCCGAGGAGGGCGAGGACCCGCCGTACTACGGCGTGATCGGCAAGGGCCTCACCGAGCACGAGTTGCGCTCGGCGGCGGACGCAGTGGACAAGGAACACCTGCGGATCGCCCGGTCCGGACGGCCTGAGGGGTTGCGGCCGTTCGCGGACGGTCCGATGGCCCTCAGCGATGGCGAGGTCAGGTTCGGGGCTGGAACCACCCAGCGTTGGAGCTCCGGGCCGGGCACTGAGCTGGTGGTGCGAACCATGCGCGGCGACATCCGGGTGGAGGCGCTCGCCCGCATCATGACCTTTGGCCGGCCGGTGCGGATCCGGGGCAGCGTCGGCATGGCCGGATCGGTGGTGTTCCCGGTGGGGCACGTCCCGACGCTGACACGCGTGTGGAGGGAGGCGGGCCTCATCGTCGCTGTCACCGCGCGGGGAATGCCGGATTCCGCCGTGGACGCCGTGATCGCGGGCCTGCGCCCGGTCCGGGGCGGTGGCCTGGACAGGCTCCGCGCCTCGATTCCCGCCTACCCGCCGCAGCGGCTGGGCGGACCGGGCGAGCGGCTGGTCGCCTCGGGCCGGAACGCGCAGGCGATGTGGGCGGTCTTCGCCAAGCCGCTCGGTCGGCTCGGGGAGTACATCGTGACCGAGCATGGCCTGGATTCCAGGCGCGGCCCGATCGGCGGCGGGAGTTTCAGTGTGAAGGTGCCGCGCCGAGGTGCGGTCTTCGCTGGCATGAGCGGGGATGACGGCCGGTTCGTCGAGGGCGCCGTCGGTGTGGACGTGGCGCGAGTGCGCCTGGCGCTCGCGGGCGGCAGGACCGTCGACCTGCCGCTCGGCCGTCCGACCGGGCCGGAGGGCGCGCGCTGGTTCGGGACCTGGATCGAAAGCGGGCAGGTACGCGAGGTGGCCGCCCTGGGCACCCATGGACAGATCGTGGCACGCCAGACCCATTGGTGAGGAGACGGTCATGACGCGGCACCGATGGAGGAAGGCGCTGATCCTGCTCGCTGTCTGCGTGGCCGTGAGCCACGACGAGGGCGGCCCTCTGCTCGGCACCTACCGCGGGCCGGGCTTTTCCGTGGGATACCCGGTGAGCTGGAGTGTCGAGCGGGGGCGGGGGCGGCCGGGCATGGTCGCTCATCCCTTCGGAAAATGGGCTCCTGACCTGACGGTGGAGATCCACCCCGCGCGGTCTGCGGCGGAGGTGGCGCGGGCTCACTTGAAGAACATTGTGGGACGGCGGCCAGTGTCCATACCCGGCCGTGCCTCTGGCGGGAGGTCTTTGCCCATGCTTCGCTGATCGCATCCGACCGCATCTCTGCTGCATTGCGGTCGGCCACCCTGGGGGACGCATGTGCCGCGCGGCGGGGCCTGCGGCAAGGAGGGGTCAATGCCTCTTACGTCGAAACTCTTCCGCGACGACGCGGCGCTGCAGAAGTGCCTGGTGTCCGACCCCGACCACGTCACACCCGGCGCCAGGGGCGACCACGTCTCCAAGATCCAGGCCGCGCTCGTCACGTTGGGCGCCGGCGTGATCGCTCCTGACGAGATCGAAGGGTCGCTCTACGGCCAGACGACGGCGCGGACCGTACGGGCCTTCAAAGGACCACCGCGCAACATCCTGGGCCTCGGCCAGACGACGCCGGACGACATCGTCGGTAAGAAGACGATCGCCGCGCTGGACAATGAGCTCGTGGCGTTCGAGAACAGACCGCCGCCCGCCGTGGGCAGCATATTCGTCTCCTTGACCCATGAAGGATCCCCCCACGACCACGGCACGTGCCCGAGGGACGCCGGCGGGCGCCTGGTCGACCACATCGCCACGCCGATCAACCCGGGCCTCGGGCGGAAGGTGAACATCGGCGGCGAAGGGGAGACCCGGTACCAGGGCTTCGAGGATTTCGTCACCGACCCCGGAGTCGTCGGCGGACCACCTCGCCCGCTGACCGACACCATTCCACGCGACACGGTCACGGACATCGCACTGCGGTCCGCGCCCATCACGCCTCACGGAGAGAGCGAGATACGCCGGATCGCGGCGTCCGGCGCGCGCCTCACGATCGCCACGAACGCGTTCACGCTGCCGAAGATGGAGCAGATCGTCCAACGGCTCGGCGGGACCGTCATCGAGAGCATCTCACTGCCGGACACCTCGGTCCCGGACGGACTCGGCTACCAGATCCTGGTCGTCGTACTCCCGGCCAAGTTCTGAGGCGGCCACGCCAGGCGTCCAGACGGCTCGCACCTCGGTGTTATTTCGTGAGCATCATGCTTACGAAGTGTTCGTCAGCCGCCGACCTCTACGCCATAGCCGAACCAGTACCCGCACGGCTTCCATTCAGGTTCTGGGATGGAGGTATCCCCTTCCGAGATGGGAGGGAAGTACTCGATATCCACCCATGGTTGGAGCCACACCCCAGGCCGCCCCGAGGCGATGAGCGCGTCGGCGTCGACGACCACACGCCAGGTGAAGTTCCCGTCCCAAGGGGGCGGTAGCCCAAAAGGCCCGGGACTGTCTTTCGCCGGCTGCACGCTGAACCAGCCGGCCGATTCCGGGTCCGGTGCTCCGATGTTGAAGCGTAGGGACGCGTCCATGTCAGGACCACGGAATTTGAACAGGATTTCGCGGCCACCGCCGGAGAGGTCGAGGTAGGTATCCGGATATGACGTAGCTCCCCATCCCGGCGGGAGCGGCCGGGAGAAGCGGCCCTGTTCGCTGACGGCCGGTGCGAGACCAGGTGATCGGACGCGTCCCCGTAGGTGGTGGCGCTCGTACCCGCTCTCGGCCGGCATGGTGATCTGCACGACGGCTTGGACGTACGCGTTCGCGGGCACCGTGAACTGGTCGGTCTCGACCCGGAACCACGAAGCCGGGGTCCCCTCGTCCGGCAGGACGTCGAAGGTCGCGGTGACGGCGTTCGTGCCCGTGTTGTGGATGACGAAGGTGATCGTGCCCCGCAGATTCCCCGATCCGTCGTCGGCGACGTTCACGTCGATCGGCGAGGTCTGGCCCAGTCCGCCGGTGTCCACCGAGATCTCCAGCTCACCCATGGTCGTCCCCTTCCGGCAGCCATCCGCCCGGGATCGGGATGTGGTCGATCAACACCGTGCGTTCGGTCAGCTCAGGCGGCTGCGCGCCGAGGCCCTCCGCCGGGGCCGCGAGATCGCCGAGCGGAGTCAGGTCCTCGACCTCCCGCACCCGCAGCCGCAGCGGCCGGCTTCCGGGCGGGAGCGGCAGCTCGATCGGCGTGCCGGACGCGTCACCGGTCCGCGTGAAACCCGGCAGCGGGCGCCACGCGGGCAGGCCGGGATCGGCGGCCGGGTCGACCGCGATCAGCTCCGGTGCCGGGCCGCCGTCCGGGGCCTCGTCGATGCCGACCTCGACCCGGTTCGGCGGCTGCGGCCCGACGCCGTGCACCCGTACGAGCAGCCGTCCCCCGGCGCGCTCGACGACGATCTCCCGATCGGGCAGCAGCGGCACCTGCTCCGTCGTGACCACCGGCGACAGTTCCAGCGCCGGCAGGCTGTACGGCTGGTAGCGGGCCACGGCCAGCCGTACGAAGGGCCGGTAGGCGCGCATGTCGGCGGGCGGGGTCAGCACCACCTCGGCGCGCCACGCGTCGCCCTCGAGGGTGACCGGGCACGCGATCACCGATGCGGTCAGCTCACCGCCGGGCAGCCGCAGCGAACGGGCCTCGCCGCCGAACCACGCGGCCCCCGGGTACCGGCCGACGCGCGGTGACGCGTAGACGGGGTCTCCGGCCAGCTCGGTGACCAATTGCGCGGCGTCTCCGGGGCTCTCGGACGCGACCACGCCCAGGCACTCGCCCGCACCGGTCGCGTACCAGGGGCGGGCCAGCTCGACCACCAATCGGTTGCCGGAGCGGCGGCGTACGATCCGGTCCGGCCCGGTCTGCGCGGACCAACGGAAACCGGGCAGCACCGCAAGCACCTCGGGTTTCGGCGGCCGGGCGGACGACGGCACCACCACGGTGCGCGGCTCGCCCATGAGCTCGAACGCCTCCGGCGGGTCCTCCGGGGCGAAGTACGGCCGGTAGCGGCTCACCGCCTTCGCGGTATAGGTGACGTCGCGATGCCGGGTGTCGCCGAACTGGTGCGCGAAGCGCAGTCGCGGCGCCTGGTCACGGTCCACGTCCCGGTCGTGGACGTGGCCTGCGCTCATCGGCCGTACGGAGTCATCCGACCATTCCTGCCAGGCGGCGGCGACCTCGACCCTGCCCGTGCTGGCGGTGTGCAGCCCGTTTTCGGCGAACTCCGCCGTGACGATGGCCGCCGTGTCGCCCTCGCCACGAGTCGCCTGCAGCTCGCGCCATACCGGGGCGATCCTGGGCCGGCGGACGGCGTGCACGGCGTGCACGGTCACCGGGGGCGAGAGCAACGGGTGCCGCCCCCGGAGCGCGTTCCCGCTGGTGATACCGCCGGGTGCGGCGCGCGTCCCGAGCCACTCGTGGACGGCGAAGTGCGGGAGGAGGTCCGGCGTGATCGTGGAGGAGAGCTCGACGTCGGCGCTCTCTCCAGGGGCCAGGTCGATCCGCAGCCGATCGCCGTTCTCCCAGCTGAGCGCGACCGGGGTGCTCTCGGGCACGTGGTCCCCGACCACGACGGTCTTGGTGTCGGTGCCCGGCCAGGGGCGCCAGTCCGCCGCCGACCACGGCCCGCCGGCGTACGCGGCCACGCCGGCCGCCGCCGGGTCCGGTAGAGAGAGCGCGGGCTGGTCGCCGGGTTCGACGCGCAACGCCTGCGCGGCGAGCCGCCAACTCTCGGCATCGGTCATCGAGTCGAGTACGCCGTGCTGCTCGATCAGCGCGAACGCGGCCGCCGGGGGATGCAGCGTACAGGCGTCCCGGGCGGCGTAGCGGGATTCGGCGGCGGCGAACTCCTCCGCGGTCATGCCCTGGTCGCTGCGGATCACCAGGCGGTCGACGGCCGCGCCGGGCAGCGGTGCGGAGTCCACGTACAGGCGGGGCGGCGCCACCGGCTCGGCCCGGCGGTAGGCGATCTCGTCGCTTGCGCGGTCGTCGGTGACGGCGTCCAGACCAGGGCCGCCGCCGGCGATGTCCGCCACCCGTACGCGCAGGCGGTAGCGCCGGCCGAAACGGAGTCGGGGGAGTGCTCCCTCCGGCACGTCGAAGCTCCAGTCCAGGTTGTACGGGGCGGCCATGCGCGGGGCGGCGGCCTGCCAGGTCCGGTCGGGACGGTGGGCGAGTTCGGGAGGCGGCACCGCGAGGCTCCAGCCGTCCCACCGCACCACGATCTCGTCCGCGCGTGCCACACCGTCCTCGCCTCGTACGGCGGCCAGGTGCTTGACGTGGCCCTCCTCCCCACGGCCCCGCCCGGTCCCGATCTCGATACGGTCGCCCGCCGCGTCGAGCACCGAGTAGACGGCCTCGCGTGCGCACAGCGACCGCCACTGGGGGTCGTCGGCGTCGAACACGTCCACCCGGTAGCCGAGCACCAGCTCGGTGGCGTCCAGTTCGTCCTCGGCGTTGCCGTCGGTGGCGTGGACGCGGTTGCGGGCGCGCAGCGAGGCCCGGTCGAGCCGGTCTTCGAACTCGCGTTGCCGGTCAGGGCGGATCAGCATCAGTCCGGCCGACCGCAGCGCGGGCAACTGCGCGCCCGGCCCGTTCGGCCCGTTCGGCCCGTTCGGCCCGTTCGGCGCGGGCGGCCCGGACTGTTCAGCGCCGGTGCCGGAGGCGAGCAGCCGCGCGGCCGCCCGCAGTCCGATCACCCCGCCGTCCACGTCGAAGGTCGCGATCGCCCACGGTGGCGTGCCGCGCGTCTCGTCCACCAGGTCGATCCGCGGTGCGTGCGACAGGTCGACGACCCCCCGCCGTACGTCACCGGCCCGTTCGGGGTCGGCACCCGGCCAGAAGCCGTCCGTGTCGAGCTCGTACCACGTCCACGGCGAGGTGAGCACGAGGTCGGTGCCGTACGCGCGCACCGACAGCCGATCGCCGTCGTCCAGCTCGCCGGCGTCGATCAGCAGCTCGAACACCAGCCCGAGGTCACGCAGCACCACCGGATGCTCGCGGATCAGCCCGAACGTGCGCCGGAAGTCCATGGCCGAGTCCAGCAGCGGCGAGTCCCGCGGCGGTTCCGGCGGAGGGACGGTGGCCCACGGCCGCAGATATCGCGCCAGGTCAGGGGTGCCGTCGGGCTCGGCCAGCACCTCGCTCGCCTCGCGGTACGTCAGGCCGATCCGCTGGGCGTCGCCGTACCGGGGCGTCACCACGGCCCTGTCCGGCTCACGCAGGCCCGCGAACAGCCTGGCCGCGTCGCCCCGGAACACGGCGTCCCAGACGTCCTGGCTGGCCACGGCGTCGTACAGCACCGGGCGGAACCGTGCCGCCTGTACGCCTGCGGGATTCTTGACGTACAGCCGGAAGTCCAGGTCGCCGAGCAGGATCTGCGGCCACCCGTCCAGCCCTTCGGCGGTCAGGGAGTCGCCGTCGAGCCTGGGAACCACGACGACCCGCAGTACGGCGGGCCGGCCGATCTCGTGGCCGGGCACGTCGGCCGGGTCGAGCAGGCGGTTCGGGACCGCGATCAGCACCAGGTCACTCATCGCCCCGGCCTCGGTAGAAATGGACTCCGTCTTCGCAGGCGATGGCGAGCACCCTGCCGTCGGCGGTGAACCCCAGGTCGTGGGGAACGCCGGCCGCCGGACCCCACCAGAACGCGTCCGCGTCGTCGCGATCCCCGCGCCCGACCGCCTCGCCGTCAAGGTCGAACATGTACAGGTACGGTTGCTCGGTCGCCACGAGCAGGGCGCGTCCCTTCGGATAGAACGCCGACCGGGTGACCGGGTACGGCAGCCGCCACGCCGTGTGCGCGTCACCGGGGGAGGAGACCGAGGCCACCCGCACGTCGTTGCCCGCCGCGGTCGCGAGCAGCCGGCCATCCGGGCTCACCACGACCTGGTCGATCCCCGTGGGATGGGGGATCGTCTCGGTGAGGCCGGTACGGGTGTCCACGAGCACCAGCGCGGCGTCGGCGTTGCCGCTGGTGATCACCAGCTTCGCGCTCTCTCCGCCGGGCGCGGCGAACGCCAGAGACGTGATCTTGCCGTCGACGTCGATCGGCTTCTCGGTGATCTGCCCGCCGTCGTGGCGCAGCAGGCGGCAGCGGCTCCGGCTCGCCACCGCGATCACCGCGTCGTCGGGTGGTTCGGCCGGAAGCACCGCGACCCGTTCGAGCGGTTCGTCGAACTGCACGCTCGTCGGGTCCTCCTCGTTGACGTCGTAGAACCGCAACCATGTGTCGCCGCGTACGTCGACGAGCCGCCGGTCGTCGATGAACGCCGCGTCGCGCGGGACCCGGGCGGCGGCGGAGGGCTGCCGCGGCCAGGACTGCAACGGCGTGCCGAGCAACGTACGGGCCACGAGTCTCTTGTCGGCCAGCCACACCGCGCAGTGGTCCCCGCCCGGGCTCACGGCCAGGCCGAGAACCCGCGCGCCCGGCTCGCTCTTGTACAGGGGCGTGGCGTCGTCGAGCCGGCGAAAGTACTCGAAGCCGCCGTCCCCTTCGCTCGCGCCGACCACGCCGATCCAGGTCCGTTCCCGCTCCGGTGCCTGGGAGTCCGGGATCGTGGCGAGCACCATCCGCTTCGGGGTGCCGCGCCATTCCCATTGCTGCCGGAGGGTCCACGCGGCCGCCGCGACGCTGTCGATGTCGTAGCAGGTGACCCGGTTGCCGCCGCACAGGGCGATCCGGGCGCCGGAGGGGCTGAACTCGATCCGGCCGTCCTCGCCGTCATGCCGCCAAAGGCAGGCGCCGGTGCCGGCCTCGAGCAGCGTCACCCCTGGGCCGGACGGGGTGGCGTTCACGGCCAGCAGCCCGCCGTCGGGGCTGTATCGGACGCAGCGTGGCCTGCCCGTTGCCGGGGCCAGCCGCAGCGTACGGAAATCCTCCGACGGGGCCAGTCCGGGCAGCGTCCGGACTGTGAGCTCGGAGCCCGAGGCGTAGGCCACCGACTTCCCAGACGGACTGGTGGCGATGCCGTGGTAGCCGACCGAGTCTCCGGCCGGGAGCCGGAACTCGACGTACCCGTCGCCCTCGAACTCCATGATCCAGCCAGAGGTGTCGGGTTCGCCGGCCGCTCCGTCCCACCAGAAGTACTCGCCCACCGCGAGGAGGATCGCGCCGGCGGCCCACTTCAGCTGTTGGCACTCGCCGGGGAGAAGGCGCGTCTGCTTCGAAGGTCGCGTCTCGCCGGTGGCGCAGTCGACGATCGAGGGCGGCGAGCCGTACGCGAGCAACGAGGGCGAGCCGTCGGGTCCCAGGGACCACGGCTGGCTCAGCAACGGCGACACGGACCGGCTCCACCCTGCCGGATCGCCCGGCTCCATCGCGTAGGCGAGGAACCCGTCATCGGTCCACGCCAACAGGAACGGGTTTCCGACGTCGCCGAAGGCGAGGTCCCTCGCGCCTTGGTACTGCCGCTGCCAGAACCGTTCACCGGTGTGCACGTTGAGCCCCACCAGCCGCTGGAACGGCTCGGTGTCGTGCGGAACCTGCATCCGTTCGGCGTAGGCGCAGACCCCGTACGCGGCCTGGACCGTGATCGCGGTGAGGGTGCCGCGGGGCAGGCCGCTCGGATCGTCTCCCCATGCGGGCTGAGCCTGCCCGCCGGGCACCGACAGCTTCAGCGGGGGATCCGCGGTGCCGGTACGGGCGGCCAGCAGATGATCGCCGTCCGTCCAGAACACCCGGTCCGGGGCGAACGGCAGGTCGAACCCGGCGACCGGGGGGACGCTGCTCACGGCTCCTCCTCCGAAGGCGCGGGCGCGAAGCGGCCGCGGTACCGCCGCCAGTTCTCCAGCCCCGGGTCGTGGCCGCCGTCGGCGGTGAGGGCCGCGAAGGCCGCGGGCCGGGCCGGTGCCGGCGCGTCCCCGCCGACCAGACGCCATTCGCCGCTGTCCAGTTCCACACGCTCGGACCAGAACAGGACCTCGATCTCGAGGATCACGGTGGCGCGGCCCACCAGGTCGTTCGTCGCCGACCGGTAGGTCAGCTCCAGCCTCAGCTCCACCGACACCGAGACCAGCCCCAGCACGTCCAGGGTGCCGCCGATCCGCAGGTAGCCGCTGACCTCCAGTTGGCCGGAGTCCCAGACGAACCGCACCCCGCCGAGGATGTGGGCTTCGCCGCGCGCGACGTAGAACTCGACCGCCACCAGCGCCCCGAACTCCAGCGCCGCCTCCAGCCGCCGCAGCCCGTTCTGGTCGGCGGCCAGCTCCAGGTAGCCGCCACCGCCGAACGCCATCACGGTCAGTACGAACGGGTTCGCCCGGCCGGAGAAGCCGAGCACGACCTCGGGTGGTGCGCCGGTGAAGGACACCTCGACGCCGGCCCTGAACAGCATGTTGCGCATCACGAAGACGCCGCATGTCACGGCGGGCAGCGGCAGCGCGTAGTCGACCGCGACCCCGCCGGTGGACGGCGTGATCTTCGGTCCGGCGTCGCCGATCCCGACGTTGTCGCCCAGCTCCTCGAGCAGCCTCAGGCCGCCCAGCAGCTTCGCCCCGAGCCCTTCGACGGTGAGCCCGTCGGGAGCCGTGCCCTGCCCCGGCGGCTCGGGCCCGGTCCGCCGGACGTACGTCACCTTCGCGAACGACAGCTCGAGCAGCGGGTCGGACGTGGGCAGCCGCAGCCCGAAGTCATGCAGTGTGCTGGTCACGCTCGTGCCGGTGTCGGACACGACCACGTTCAGCTCGAGGCGGGTGGTGTCCTTGGCGACGAATCCCGGGAGGTTCTTCCGGAACGTGACGGCGCCCGGCTGCGACCAGCTCATCGTGACGACGGGGCCGCGGCCCGGCCGCAACTCCGAGGTGATCATCGGAGGCACGTCGATCCGTTCGATGATCTCGCGCAGCGGGTAGCCGAGCAGGCCGGCCCCGACGTCGAACAGGTCGGCCGGGGAGGACACCAGGGCGCCCGCGGCGGCCTTGACGGGGCCGTAGTTCCGGGAGATCGCGTTGAACCGGTACGCCAGCGCCGCCAGCCCGCCGGAACGCTCCGCCCGCCCCGCGAAGCCGATCGGTATCGGCTCGCCCGCGGCGAGCTCCAGCATCGCGTACGCCGACTCGCCCTGCTGGGCGAAGGCGTCGGTGTACCGGAACGGGAGGTAGGCGTCGGCCTGGTCCAGCAGCCGTCCCAGCGCCGGCAGCGTCAACTCCAGCTCCTCGAGGACGGCCCCCGGATCGGCACGGTCGAACCGGCCGCCGAGCGTGAAGCCGCGGACCAGGTGGACGTCCGCCGGTGCGGCCTCGGGCGCCCGGACGAGGTCGAGCGGGGTGGGCGGAATCGCGACCGTGACCCGGCCGTAGAACCTCTCGAGGTCCTTGGCGAGCCGCGAGGTCGCCGTGGTGTCCAGCGACCGGTCCGCGACGAACACGAGCGGGACCTCGAGCCGGACGGGGCCGTTCGGCGCGTGGCACACCACCGGGAACAGGAGGGGCCGCCCGGCCGAGGCCATGGGCCGGAAGTACGTGTCCCTGTGCTGGCCGTCCCCGGCATCGAAGCTCTGCCAGTCGGGGTGCTCCAGCTCGGTGAAGACGGTTCGGGAGATCTCCACCTCGTCGAAGGGGAACCGGCGGCGGGTGGCCGGGTCCTCGGACCGGCCGCGTACCGGCTCGACGACCGTGAGCTGGTACGCGTGGCGAAGCACCGCGACCTGCTCGGCCGCGTCGAAGGCGCGCACCACCGACTTCTCGTAGACGGCCCGGTGCCCGAACGGGTAGAGGTAGCCGCGGGCGAGGAAGCGGACGGACATGTCCCGGCCGAGTACGGCGCTGTGGTCCCATTCCGCCTCCGGCCAGCGTCCGGAGGCCACGAGGGAGCCCCCGAGCGCGCTCAGCTCGAACAGGCGCGACCGCGCCGGCGCCCTGCGCGTCAGGTCGGCAAGGGACTGCCGGGCGAACCGGTCGAGCGCCGGCACGAAGTCCGGAGGATCGCCGATGCCCGCGGCCGTCTCGTCCACCACCACGAGCTCCACCTCCGAGCCGGGCTCGGAGGCGTGCAACCGGGTACGCCACAGCGGGTTGGTCTCATCCGGGATCGCGCCGACAGGGTGGCCGGCCCGCAGCGGGTGTCCGCCATGGGCCTGGGGGCGCACCTTCAGCCGCCACGGCAGCTCGACCACGCTACCGGCGTCGACGGCGAGCTCGCCGGCGGCCCGGACCAGGCCTTCCACGGTGAGTTCGACCCTGTTCCCTGCCGGCACGACGAACCGCAGCGCGCTCGACCCGGACAGCCGCGCCCGCCGCCGCCCGGCGGCCCCGGCGGTCTCGGCGATCGTCTCCTCGGCCAGGTGCTGTGGCGGAAACCAGAGCGTGAGCACCCCGCCGCCCGGGTCGGCCACCAGCGCCGCCCCTCCGCCGGTGACGGTCATGCCGGACCACTCCACCCCCAGCAGCAGGTGGTCCGCCGGTCGCGCCACCAACGCCCTGATCATCGCCCCGTCCCCGTCACATCACCCTCATCTCACAAGGTGACTCCAGGCGCGGCCGCCACCGCGGGGAAGTCACAGGCGTAACCGGTGGTGTCATCGCCCCGATGTAGAACGCGGGATCGACCTGCGCCTCCCACCGCGACAGCTCACCCAGCCGCTCCGGGCTGCTCGGCGCCGGCTGGATCACACCGCCGGCGGCAAGCGCGCGCAGCATCTCGGCGGACAACTCCATGGCCACCTCCTGGAGGGGCTAGCCACTCAGCCGCGCGGACGGCTGCATCGCGGGCGAGATACTGCGCGTGGCGCGAACCCAACCCGTACAGGCCAGACTCCGGAGTGGCGTTCCTGGAGTCAAGACGCGCAAAGCGCGTGATGGCGTTTAGGCCACACATGGCCTCACTCGGCGAGGACTCAGCGGCGACCGCGACGCCTCGCGGGGAGCCGGCCGCTGAACGCGACAGCCGGGATGACGGAGGGGGCTGGAGTTCAGCAGGTGAAGGGGGTCCCGTGTTCCAGGATCTCGATCTGGGTTCGCTTTGGAGCAAGGGCCTGGAAGAGCTGGTAGTGCAGTTGCCGGTGGACCGGTGCGAGACCTGCCTGGTGGATCGGTACGACGAGTTCGGGTTCGAGGGCGCGCACGAAGTCGATGCCGTCGCTCGGTTTCATCCAGGGTCCCCCTGTGGGAAGCAGCAGGATCTTGACGTTGCCGGACGGGGCGTCGAAGGCGTCGCCGGGGTGCAGGACGAGGTCCTGGAAGAGGTATCCGTTGTTGGCGACGGCCGGGAGGTCGGGGTGGATCACCGCGTGGTCGCCGCCGAGCACCTCGATCGGGGTGCCGTGGTCGAGAGTCTGTCCCGGGGTGGCGGTGTGGTGGTCGATGCCGGCGTGCGCGAGGCGCTGCGCGCTGCCGGGGTCGACGATCAATCGGGCGCGCGGGTTGTCGCGCAGGAGCTGCGGCAGCCGGTCGAGGTCGAGATGGTCGGGGTGCTCGTGGGTGACCAGGACGGCGGCGAGGTCGCGGACGGTCTCGAAACCGGTGGAGTAGGAGCCGGGGTCGATGAGGATCCTGTTCCGGTCGCCGAAGTCCAGCAGGACGCAAGCGTGCCCGAAATGTGTGATCTGCATGGTGGCTCCGGTCATGTCGAAGGTGCGTGGTGTGCCGCGGCCGCTCGTCGGACGAGGTAGTGCCAGCCGGCGTTGCGCTGGGCGGGGTTCCATACCTGGTCTCGTTTGAAGGCGGTCTCCGCTTCGTCGGACCACACGCGTGGACCGCCCGCCGCCAGAGCCATCAGCTGGGTCCGGCATGCGCGTTCGAGCAGGACCGCGTACATGACGGCGGTGGCGGCGTCGGGGCCGGCCGTGACGGCGCCGTGCTGCGGGAGCAGGCACGCGATGCCGTCGCCCAGAGTGTCGGCCAAGGCCCGGCCGAGTGCGGCGTCGGCGATCAGGGCGCCCGTGCGGGTGAAACGCGGAACCTGGGGGTCGCAGAACAGCACCCCGTCATGGGAGATCGGCCGTATCGGCTCGTCCAGCGAGGCGAAGGCGCTGAGCGCGGGCGCGTGCGTGTGGACGACGCAGCCGACGTCCTCGCGCGCGGCCATGATCTCGGTGTGGATGGGGTACTCGATGTGCCGCGGGCCGTCGCCTTCGAGGACCTCGCCGTCCCCTGCCACCAGGACGACGCGGTCGGCGTCGGCCTCCTCGAAGCCCCAGCCGGCGGCTTTCATCCACACTCCGCGTCCTTCCGGGTCGCGGACGGCGGCGTGTCCCCACACCATGTCGGTCAGTCCTGCGGCGGCCAGCGCCCGGCCTGCGCGCACCACGGTGCCGATCGCTGCGGTGGTGGACGTCATCGGTGGCTCCTTTCGTCAGGCGGCCGGACCGGGGCGGTCGGGCCCGGGCGGGCGCGGGCTGGGTGA
>NZ_JBEYYT010000033.1:0-43160 GCF_040645715.1 Spirillospora sp. NPDC046719
TCCCGGCCGCCGAAGCCCGAGCGCACCCTACCCGCGGCCCCGCACCGCCGCAGCCGCCGCGCGCGGGCGGCCCGCCCGGGGGTCGCGCCGCGCGGCGCGGGGAAGGATCATGGCGGGCGGAGGCGACAGGGGAGGGCATGCCGGTGACCGGGATCGACACCACGGCCGTGGACGCGCTGGACGAGGAGCCGCTCGACTGGCGGTTCAAGGCGATCCCGGCGTCCGCGCAGGGCATGACGGTGGCGCAGGCGCGGGACGCCCGGCTGCCGCTGGACGACTTCGGCACGCCGCTGCTCACGCTCGACGGCGGAGCGCTCGACCACAACGTCCGGTTGATGGCGGACTGGGTGAGCGCCACCGGTATGGAACTCGCACCGCACGGTAAGACGACGATGGCGCCCGCGCTCTGGCGCCGGCAGCTCGACGCGGGCGCGTGGGGCATCACGCTCGCGACGTTCCCGCAGCTGCGCGTCGCGCGCGCGTTCGGCGTCCGCCGCCTGCTGCTCGCGGGCGCGCCGCTCGACCCCGCCGGCCTCGCCTGGCTGGCCGGCGAGCTGGACGGCGACCCCGAGTTCGCGTTCGTCTGCTGGGCCGACTCGGTGCGGTCCGTCGAGCTGATGGCCGAGGCGCTGCACCTCGCGCGGGCGCAGCGGCGCGTGGACGTGTGCGTCGAGCTCGGCGGCCCGAACGGCCGGACGGGCGTCCGCGACGACGGCGAGGCACGGGCCGTCGCCGACGCGATCCGCGCGGCGCCGCCGCTGCGGCTCGCCGGGATCGGCGGCTACGAGGGCGCCCTCGCGCACGACGCGTCCGCGGAGAGCCTCGACGCCGTCGACGCCTACCTGCGGCGGCTCGCGAACCTGCACGGGCGGCTCGCCTACGAGACGGACGACCCCGTCGTCACGGCGGGCGGCAGCGCCTTCTTCGACCAGGTCGCCGAGGTGCTCGGCGGGCTCGACGCGCGGGTGGTGCTGCGGTCCGGCGCGTACCTCGTCCACGACGACGGCTTCTACCAGGACATCACGCCGTTCGACCGGGGCGCCGGAGCGGGCGGCGAGCACCTGCACCCGGCCATGCACGCGTGGGGCCGCGTCGTGTCCGCGCCGGAGCCCGCTCTGGCGCTGCTGGACGTGGGGCGCCGCGACGTCCCGTTCGACTCGGGCCTGCCGCGGCCGCAGCTCGTCCGCGGCAAGGGCGCCGGGCCGGTCGAGGGCGCGCGCGTCACCGCGCTGAACGACCAGCACGCCTTCCTGCGGGACGCGTCCGTCGAGCCCGGCGACATCGTCCGCCTCGGCCTGTCCCACCCCTGCACCGCGTTCGACAAGTGGACGCTCATCCCGGTCGTCGACGACGCCGCCGCCGAGCACCCCGTGGTGACCGACTACATCCGCACCTACTTCTGACCGCCCTCCTCCCGACCGTCCTCCTCCCCGACCATCCTCCGACCGAGCGTTAGTGGTCGAGGAGGGAGCGGACGTGCCCGAGGATCGGGGTGCAGAGGGCCGGGAGGGTCGCGTGCTCGCCCAGCGCGACGCGGCCGGTGACCAGCGACGCGATGCCGCCGATGAGCATCCGGCAGGCGAACTCCGGGTCGGGCAGCGCGCGGAACCGCTCGTCCTCCGCCAGCAGCCCGTCCACGACCTCGGTGAAGCGGTGCTGCACCCGGTACCGCAGCGCGGCGGCGGCCGGGCCCGCCGCGTAGATCTCCAGCAGGAACGTGCGGGCCGCCGCCGCGTCCGCCGCCAGTTCCCGCAGGTAGGCGCGCAGCGCGCGCTCTAGGCGGCCCATCACCGGCTCGTCGCGCGCGCTCAGCGCCTCGTTCACGACGCCGAGGATGCGGTCTGCCGCGTGCTCGTACGCCGACATGAAGCACTCCTGCTTGTCGGCGAAATGCTCGTAGAACGTCTCGCGCGACACGCGCGCACGTTTCAGCACGTCCGCGACCGTCGTGCGGG
Organism: Spirillospora sp. NPDC046719; assembly: GCF_040645715.1. Lineage (NCBI taxonomy): Bacteria > Bacillati > Actinomycetota > Actinomycetes > Streptosporangiales > Thermomonosporaceae > Spirillospora > Spirillospora sp. NPDC046719. Next base: position 1,956 of record NZ_JBEYYT010000033.1, read on the forward strand.
CGTAGCCGCGCTCGCCGACCGCCGCCGTCATGCCCTCCAGCAGCCGGAGCCGCTGGGACGCCCTGACCTGCTCGCGGCTCAGATGGTGCCGCCCGCGCGGCAGCGACCCGCCCCCCGCACCGCCGGACCCCGCACCCGCACCGCCGGACCCCGCACCCGCACCGTCGCGCCGCGCGCCCGCACCGCCACCGCTCACGGCGCAAACGCTAGCCGGTCGCGGCGTCTCCGCCCAGTAGATCGGGTTGTTCACGAACAATCGTGTTCGCGGGGATGTTACGGTTTTCCCTTGCACAAGGGGGGCCGGACGTCTCCGCCGGCGCGTACGGCGGGACGGCCGAGCGATCAGGGCCCGGCGCAGCCGGTGCGCGGTGATGTCGCTACGTCCAGGCAGTGCGCCACGGGGGCCGATCTGCACTGGACGGCGCGTGCCGTCGCACCACCAAGGCTGACCCCGTCGCCGGGCCGATCGCCCGCCCCGCCTGCCCTGCCGGCTCTGCCGGCCGCCGGCCCCGCCCGTCCCGCAACGGGTTGTGCGCGCGCGGGGTTGTCCCGCCATGACTCCCACAGACGACGGCGTCCGGCATCCGCGCGGGATGCTCGCGGTGCTGTTCCTCGGCCAGTTCCTGGTGAACGTCGACACCGCGATCGTGAACGTGGCGGGCCCGTCCATCCAGGACGACCTGCACCCGTCCGGCGGCGCGCTGGAGCTGGTCGTGTCCGGCTACACGCTGACCTACGCGGTGCTGCTGGTCACCGGCGCGCGGCTCGGCCAGGCGCGCGGGCACCGGCGGATGTTCCTGCTCGGCCTCGCCGCCTTCACCGCCTCGTCGCTGGCCTGCGGCCTCGCACCGGCCACCGGGGCGCTGGCGGCGGCGCGGCTCGTCCAAGGCGCGGCGGGCGCGCTGATGGTGCCGCAGGTGCTGTCCGGCATCCAGATCCACTTCACCGGTAAGGCGCGGGCGCGCGCGCAGGGCATGCTGGTGCTGACGCTGTCCGGCGGCGCGGTCGCGGGACAGGTCCTCGGCGGTGTCGTGGTGTCCGCCGACCTGTTCGGGCTCGGCTGGCGACCCGTCTTCCTGGTGAACGTGCCGGCGGGGATCGCGCTGCTCGCGGCGGGCGCCCGCCTCCTGCCCCGGGACGCCGGGAACGGCTCCGGCCGGCTCGACCTCGGCGGCGTCGCGCTGCTGTCGGGGAGCGCGCTGCTGGCGACCGTCCCGCTGATCTTCGGGCGCGAGGCCGGCTGGCCCGCCTGGACGTGGATCTGCCTCGCCGCGAGCGCCCCCGCGCTGGCGCTGTTCGTCCGGCGGCAGCGGCGCGTCGCGGCGCGCGGCGGGACGCCGCTGATCGACCTGCGCGTGCTCGCCCGGCCCGTCGTCGCCTGGTCGCTCGCGTCGATCGCGCTCGCGACGTCCACCTACTTCGCGATGCTGTTCACCCTCGCGCTCTACCTGCAGCAGGGCCTCGGGAAGAGCGCGATGTTCTCCGGCCTGGTGCTCGTGTCGTGGGTCGCCGCGTTCGGCGTCGCCGGGCCGCTGCTGCCGCGCCTCCCGGCCCGCGTCGCCGCCCACGCCCCGGTCGCCGGCTACCTGATCCTCGCCGCCGCGTACCTCACCATCGGGCTGACCAGGGCGGACGGGGCGCTCCTCGTCGTGCTGCTCGGCTTCGGCGGGCTCGGCCTCGGCCTCGGCTTCGCGTCCCAGCTCGGGCGCGCCACCGCCGGCGTCCCGGCCCGGTTCGCCCCCGACCTCAGCGGCGTCGTCAACACCAACTCGCAGCTGTCGGCCGTCGCGGGCGTCGCCGTCTTCGGCACCCTGTACCTCGGGCTCGGCGGCACGCCGCAGCACGCCTTCACCGTCGTGATGACCGTGTTCGCGGGCACCGCGCTCGCCGCGTGCGCCGCCGGGTTCGCCGGATGGGCCGCCGCGCGCCGCGAGCAGGCCCCGGGTCAGGGCAGCAGCCCGGCGCGGCGCGCCGACGTCACCGCCTCCAGCCGGGTGTGAGCGTCGAGCTTGCGCATCGCCGACCGCAGGTAGCTCTTCACCGTCTCCGGCAGCAGCCCGAGGCGGTCGGCGGCCTCCGCGTTCGTGCAGCCGATCGCGACGTACGACAGCACGTCCAGCTCGCGCGGCGACAGCACCGGCCGCGGCGGCACCGCCGGGCTCGCGGCGTCCGGGTCAGGTCCGGCGCCGGGGGCCAGCCCGGCGGCGGCGAGCCGCAGCGTCATCGCGCGCAGCCGGTCGCGGGTCGGGCCGTCCGCCACCTGCTCGGCGAGCGCCCGCAGCTCGGCGTGCACCGCCCGGACCTCCTCCCACCGCGCCGCCGCGTCCGGCGGCTCCGGCGGGCGCCACGCCAGCGCCTCGTCGGCACGGTCCCGGACGGCGAGGTCCTGCTCCAGGTCGCGGGCCGCCTGCACCGCCGCGCCGACGATCCGGTCGGCGAGCGACAGCGGCTCGCGCAGCGCCCCGTACAGCACGCCGCGGACGCGCCGCCGCACCACCACCGGCACCGCCACGATCGACAGCAGCCCCTCGCGGCCGACCGGCTTGTCGTAGTCGTGGCTGATGGACGCCGCGCACGGGTAGTTGCTCACCCACACCGGCCGGCCCGTCGCCATCGACTTGCCGCCGAGCCCGTTGCCGTGCCGGACGACGAGGCCGTTCAGCGAGTCGGTGGTGTTGCCGACCAGCTCGGTGATGCGCAGCCGGTCCCGGCCGCTGAGGGCGCCGCCGAACACCATGGGCAGGCCGGTCGTGCGGTGCAGCGTCAGCACCGCCGACCGGACCGCCCCGGCGTCGTCGCCCATGCCGCCCAGCATGCCCGCGCGGGACCGATCACGGAAGGTCACGCGCCCGGAAAAACGCGCCGGCCGGACCTCACGCGTGCTTCCGGGCGGCCACGTCGCCGAGCCCGAGGATGTCCACGGCCTCGGCCCGCATCTGCACCTTGCGGATCTTCCCGGTGACCGTCATCGGGAACTCGTCCACCACGTGCACGTAGCGCGGGATCTTGAAGTGCGCCAGTTTGCCGTGGCAGAACTCGCGCAGCGCCTCGGCGGTGAGCTCCGGCGCGCCCTCGCGCAGCCGCACCCACGCCATCAGCTCCTCGCCGTACTTCTCGTCCGGGACCCCGATGACCTGGGCGTCCACGATGTCGGGATGGGTGTAGAGGAACTCCTCGATCTCGCGCGGGTACACGTTCTCGCCGCCGCGGATCACCATGTCCTTGATCCGGCCGGTGATGTTGACGTAGCCCTCGTCGTCCATCACCGCGAGGTCGCCGGTGTGCATCCAGCGGGCCGGGTCGATCGCCTCGGCCGTCTTCTCCGGCTCCTCCCAGTACCCGAGCATCACCGAGTAGCCGCGCGTGCAGAACTCGCCGGGAGTGCCGCGCGGGACGGTGACGCCCGTCTCCGGGTCCACCACCTTGACCTCCAGGTGCGGCATCACCGTGCCGACCGTGGACACGCGGCGGTCCAGGGAGTCGCCCGCCCGGGTCTGCGTCGACACCGGCGACGTCTCCGTCATGCCGTAGCAGATCGCGACCTCCGCCATCCCGAGCCGGTCGATGACCTGCTTCATCACCTCCACCGGACACGGCGACCCCGCCATGATCCCGGTGCGCAGGCTCGACAGGTCGAGGGCGTCGGCGGACGGCTCGTTCAGCACCGCGATGAACATCGTCGGCACCCCGTACAGCGACGTGCAGCGCTCCGCCGCCACCGCGTCCAGGGTCGCCTTCGGGTCGAACGCGGGCGCCGGGATGACGATGCACGCGCCGTGGCTGGTCGCCGCGAGGTTCCCCATCACCATGCCGAAGCAGTGGTAGAAGGGCACCGGCACGCAGATCCGGTCCTCCTCGTCGTAGCCGCACAGCTCCCCGACGAAGAACCCGTTGTTCAGGATGTTGTGGTGCGACAGCGTCGCGCCCTTCGGGAACCCGGTCGTCCCCGACGTGTACTGGATGTTGATCGGGTCGTCCGCGCCGAGGCCCTCGCCGATGCCGTGCAGCAGGTGCCGGTCGCCGGCCCGCCCCGTCGCCACCAGCGCGTCCCACGCGTCCGTGCCGATGAGGACCACGTCGGCCAGCGCGGCACAGCGCGGCCGCACCTCCTCGATCATCGCCGCGTAGTCGGACGTCTTGAACGACGGCGCCGCGACGAGCGTGCGGATCCCCGCCTGGTTCAGCACGAACTCCAGCTCGTGCACCCGGTACGCCGGGTTGATGTTGACCAGGATCGCGCCGAGCTTCGCCGTCGCGTACTGGACCAGCATCCACTCCGCGCAGTTCGGCGCCCAGATCCCGACCCGGTCGCCCTTCGTCACGCCGAGGTCCCGCAGCCCGAGCGCGACCGCGTCGACGTCGGCGGCGAACTGGTCGTAGGTCCAGCGCCGCCCGGACGCCATGTCCACCACGGCCTCGCGGTCGGCGAACGCGGCGACCGTCGCGTCCAGGTTGGCGCCGATCGTGTCGCCGAGCAGCGGCGTCGCCGAGACGCCCGACGCGTAGGAGAGCGTCATCGCAGGTCCTCCTCACGGAACTCCCCGGGCGGCCGGTCGTCCGCGCCCGGATGCTTGCCGATCTCCGCCGTCCGCAGCTCCACCCGGCGGATCTTCCCGGAGATCGTCTTCGGCAGCTCGCCGAACTCCAGCAGCCGCAGCCGCTTGTACGGGGACAGCTGCGCCCGGCTGTGCTCGAAGATCGCCCTCGCGGTCTCCGCGGTCGGCTCCCAGCCCGCCGCGAGCGTCACGTACGCCTTCGGCACCGCGAGCCGCACCGGGTCCGGCGACGGCACCACCGCCGCCTCCGCCACCGCCGGATGCTCGATCAGCACGCTCTCCAGCTCGAACGGGGAGATCTTGTAGTCGGACGCCTTGAACACGTCGTCCGCGCGCCCGACATAGGTGATGTAGCCGTCCGCGTCCCGGGAGCCGATGTCGCCGGTGTGGTAGAAACCGCCCGCCATCGCCTCCTCGGTGCGCGCCTCGTCCCCGTGGTAGCCCGTCATCAGCCCGAGCGGACGGTCCTCCAGGTCGAGGCAGATCTCGCCCTCCTCGCCCCGCTCCCCGGACACCGGGTCGATCAGCGCCACCGTGTAGCCCGGCACGGGACGTCCCATCGAGCCCGGCTTGACCTCCTGGCCGGGCGTGTTCGCGATCTGGACGGTCGTCTCGGTCTGCCCGAACCCGTCCCGGATCGTCCGGCCCCACGCGTCCTTCACCCGCTGGATGACCTCGGGGTTCAGCGGCTCGCCCGCCGCGACCACCTCGCGCGGCGGCGTCGGCAGCCGGCCGAGGTCGGACTGGATCAGCATCCGCCACACCGTCGGCGGCGCGCAGAAGCTCGTCACGCCGCACCGCTCCATCGCGTCCAGCAGCCGGTCGGCGTCGAACCGCGTGTAGTTGAAGATGAACACGCACGCCTCGGCGTTCCACGGCGCGAAGATGTTGCTCCACGCGTGCTTCGCCCACCCCGGCGACGAGATGTTCAGGTGGACGTCCCCGGGCCGCAGCCCGAGCCAGTACATCGTCGACAGGTGCCCCGCCGGGTACGACGCGTGCGTGTGCTCGACCAGCTTCGGCTGCGCCGTCGTCCCGGACGTGAAGTACAGCAGCAGCGTGTCCGACGACATCGTCATCCCGTACTGGGAGAACACGTCGCTGCCGTCGTAGGCGTCGGCGTACCGCAGCCACCCGTCGACCGGCTCGCCGACCGCGATCCGGGTGAACTCGCCGTCCAGCCCGGCGAACTTCCCGGCGTCGGACGAGCCCGCCACCACATGGCGCGCCCGTCCCCGCGTCAGCCGGTCCTGGAGGTCCGCCGGGCCGAGCAGCGGCGTGCACGGGATCAGCACCGCGCCGAGCTTCATCGCCGCGAGGACCGTCTCCCACAGCTCGACCTGGTTCCCGAGCATCAGCACGATCCGGTCGCCGCGCCGCACCCCCGCCGCGCGCAGCATGTTCGCGACCTGGTTCGACCGCCGCGCGAGCTGCGCGAACGAGTACCGCTCCTCCGCGCCGTCCTCCTCGACGATCCACAGCGCGGGCGCGTCGTTCCCCTCGGCGATCTTGTCGAACCAGTCGAGCGCCCAGTTGAACCCGGTCAGAACCGGCCAGCGGAACTTCTCGTACGCGGTCGCGTAGTCGTCGCGATGCGCGAGCAGGAAGTCGCGCGCCGCACGGAACTCGACTGCGGGCATGGTCTCTCCTCGTAGCCGCACGGACACCTGGCACTCCCGCCCCTCGGCCGGCCCCCGGTCTCCTCGGGGCGCCGCCGCCCGAAAGGCGTGGTCAGGGGCATGGTCGGACATCCAGAGTGACCTACGCCACCCCCGAACGGGGGTAGTCGTACCCGGTTGCCCTTGTCGGTGATCGCCGTAGGGTCGGGGAGCATGATCGCCTCCCACCTCGACACCACCCGCGCCGGCTACGACTCCGTCGCGGACCTGTACGCCGACCTGTTCGCCACCGCGTTCCTCGACATGCCGTTCGACCTCGGGATGATCAACGCGTTCGGGCGGCTCGTCCGGGACGCCGGGCCGGTCGCCGACCTCGGCTGCGGCCCCGGGCACCTCACCGCCCACCTGCGCTCGCTCGGCTGCGACGCGTTCGGCGCCGACGTGTCCGCGGAGATGATCCGGATCGCCCGCGCGGCGCACCCGGGCGTCCGGTTCGACCACGTCCCGATGACCGAGGTGGACGTCCGCGACGGCGAGCTCGGCGGCGTCCTCGCCTGGTACTCGATCATCCACGCGCCGGTGGAGGACGTGCCCGGCCTGCTCGCCGCGTTCCACCGGATGCTGGCGCCCGGCGGGCACCTGCTGCTCGGCTTCTTCGCGTCCGACACCGCCGAGCCCGTCCCGTTCGACCACAAGGTGGCGCCGGCGACCCGCTGGCCCATCGACGCCCTCGCCGGCCTGACGACCCAGGCCGGCTTCACCGAGGTCGCGCGGCTCCGCCGCGAGCCCGGCGAAGGCGAGCGCCACCGCCAGGGCCACCTCCTCGTCCGCAAGTCAGTGCAGGAGGGCGAGGCGGAGGCGGTGTAGGCGGGCCGGGTCGCTGATCACGGTGAAGCCGGCGATCCGGTCGTCCTCCACGGCGACCTGGAGGACGGCCGCGAGGCGGCCGCGGGGCGCGACGACGACGCCGACCGCGCCGTCCACCAGGGCGAGACGGGCGTTCCGGGCACGGACGGGGTTGGCGAGGGTCTCCCCGGCGATGCGGCGGGCGCCGCGGACCTCCGCCGCCCCCTCGGCGCGCCGGAACGCGTCCGGCGCGAGCACCGCGAGCAGCGCGTCCATGTCGCCGGAGCGGGACGCGGCGAGGAACGCCGACACGGCCTCCCGCTGCCGCGCGAGGTCGGCGGCGGGCACCGACGGCGACCCCTGGACGCGCTGCCGGGCCCGGCTGGCCAGCTTCTTCGTGGTCTCCGGGGTCCGCTCGACGATCCCGGCGATCTCCGCGAACGGCACGGCGAACAGGTCGTGCAGCACGAACGCGACGCGCTCGGCGGGGCCGAGGCGGTCCAGGACGACGAGCATCGCCAGCCCCACCGAGTCGGCGAGGACCGCCTCCTCCTCGGGGTCGCCGCCGGCGCGCTCCGGCCCGTCCAGGCCGTGGAGGCCGCCGGGGTCCTCGCCGCGGCGCCGCCGCGACCGCAGCATGTCGAGGCAGATCCGCCCGGCGATCGTGGTCAGCCAGCCGGGCAGGTTCGCGACGTCCCCGGCGCCCGCCCGGGACGCCCGCAGCCACGTCTCCTGGACGGCGTCGTCGGCCTCGTCCAGCGAGCCGAGCATCCGGTACGCGACCGCCCGCAGGTGGCCGCGGCACTCGTCGAACCGCTCGGCCAGCACCTGCTCGTCCATCGGTCCCTCCAACAGGGGAATTCGTGCTTTCAGGTGTGTGGAAGAGCACTTCGGCTGGGGCCAGCCGAACTCGGTTCGCCCTGCAGCCCTACCGAACTCACACGTTCCGTAGGCGAGTGCGTACTTATTGTTCCTATGATGACCACGTCCTCGTGATCAGATGCCGCTGCGCATCGAGACAAAGCACGGACCAGTGGAGGATTGGGGAGGAGGCGGTCGTGAGGCGTGCCTATAAGTTCCTTCTCAGACCCACGTCCCCTCAGGAACAAGCGCTGCGGGAGATGCTGGCCGATCATTGCTCTCTGTACAACGCAGCGTTGCAGGAGCGTCGGGACGCCTACCGGCACACGTCCAAGACGAAGATCCGATACGAGCATCAGTCGGCTCAGTTGAAAGAGATCCGGGCGTTCGATCCCGTCCGTCAGGGGCGCTGGTCGTTCTCCTCCCAGCAGGCCACGCTGCGCCGATTGAACAGGGCGTTCGAGGCGTTCTTTCGCCGGGTCAAGGGCGGGCAGATGCCTGGTCACCCGCGTTTCAAGGGCACTGGGCACTTCGACACGGTGGAGTTCCCCAGGGACGGCGACGGGTGCCGTTGGGACTCCATCCCGCACGACGCCCGCACGCGTGTCCGGCTGCAAGGTGTCGGGCATATCCGGGTGCATCAGCACCGGCCCGTTCGGGGACGTGTGAAGACGATCAGCGTGAAGCGGGAAGGGCGCCGCTGGTTCGTGATCGTCGTTTGTGGCGATGTGCCCGCAGAGCCGCTCGCGCCCACTGGGTCGGCCGTCGGCATCGACCTGGGCGTGGCCCATCTGCTCACCACATCCGAGGGGGAGTTCGTCGAGAACCCGCGCCTCCTGGCGTCGATGGCCGAGGAACTGGCGGCGGCGCAGCGGCACTTGGCCACCTTTCCCCAGCGCACGCGGCAGCGGACCAAAAGGCATCGGGCGGCGGCCCGCAAGGTCGCCAAGTTGAACGCCAAGATCCGGCGGCAGCGACTGGATCGCCACCACAAGACCGCCCTGAAACTCGTGCGCGAGCATGACGTGATCGCCTGCGAACAACTCAACATCGCGGGTATGACCAGGGCGCCCGCCTCCAGACCCGACGTCGAGCAGGCGGGCGCGTTCCTGCCCAACGGCGCTGCGGGCAAAGCGGGTCTGAACAAGAGCATTCTGGACGCGGGTTGGGGGCTGTTCCTGGGAATTCTGGCGGACAAGGCTGAGAGCGCCGGTCGCCAGGTGATCCCGGTGGACGCCCGCGATACCTCCCGTACCTGCCCGCCCTCCGCCGGAGGCTGCGGGCACGTCGCCAGGGAGAACCGCCTCACCCAAGCAAGGTTCGAGTGCGTCGCATGCGGGTTCACCGCGAACGCCGACCACGTCGGCGCCTTGAACGTTCTTCATCGGGCCGGGCTGGCCCGCTGCCCGGCGGCCTAGCCGTCGATGCAGGAAGCCCGCGACTTTCGTCGTGGGTGGAGTCACCGGTCCCCTTTCGTCGGCGCGGGTCGTCATAGCTGTGGGAACAAGGACGACACGAGAGCGAAGGAGACGCGCTCCACCATGCTATCGGCCCACGACCAGGTCACCTCGCTGCTGCACCTGGACTCCAGCCACTCCGGCGACTCCATCACCCGGCGCCTGTCCGCGCGGTTCGCGGACGCGTGGCGGGAACGGCACGGGACGTCCGGCTACCGGTACCGCGATCTCGTCGCCGATCCGGTGCCGCCGATCTCGGCGGCCTACTGCGAGCTCGGACGCCGCGTCGAGAAGAACGGCTACGTCCCGCCCGCGAAGGTCGACGCGCTCGTCGAGGGCGCCGCCGAGGAACGCGAATGGTCGCTGACCCTGCCGCTGATCGAGCAGTTCCTGGACGCCGGAACGGTGCTGATCGGCGCTCCGATGTACAACTTCTCGATCCCCGCGTCGCTCAAGGCGTGGATCGACCGGATCACCTTTCCCGGCGCGTACACCGACCCGGACACGGGCCGGAGCCTGCTGCACGGCAAGCGGGTCGTCGTCGTGACGGCGCGCGGCGGCGCGTACGGTCCCGGTACGCCGCGCGAGGACTTCGACTTCCAGGAGCCCTATCTGCGGGCCTATTTCGGCAATCTCGGCGTCGCCGAGGACGCCGTTTCCTTCGTCAACGCCGAAATGACCCTCGCCGACCTCGTCCCGCATCTGGCGCGATTCAGGGAAATGGCGGCACGGTCACTCGCCGAGGCCCGCGAGGCGGTGGTCGATCTGGCCGCGCGGTAGCGGCGGCGCAGCCGCTACTTGGCGGGGGTGTAGGGCGGGGCTTCGCCCCAGCTCCAGTGGGGCATGGGCGCTTCGAGGGGCGGGGTCGCGCCCGGCTGGGAGTTCGCCAGCGCGATGCGGGTGCCCCATTCGATGTAGGACGCGAACGCGGCGCGGAACTCGGGGTCGGCGGGCAGCCCGGCCTCGTCCGCCGCGTCCATGAGCAGGCTCACCCAGCGGCGGCGCTGCGCCTCGGTGATCGCCTTGCCGAGGTGCTGCCGGACCATGTGGTGGTAGCCGCCGCGCTCGCGGCTGTAGCGCTCGGGGCCGCGGAACACCTCGCCCAGCCAGATCGCGACCCATTTCGGGTGGTCCGGGGCCATGTGCTCGAAGAGGGGGCGGAGGAGGTCGTCCTTGAGGACGGCGGTGTAGAAGACCTCGGTGAGGCGCTGGAGGGCGTCGGCGCCGCCGGCCCAGTCGTACATGGTGGGGACGGACGAGCCCCTGCCGTGGACGGGCGTCGCCTCGTAGTGCCGCATCTCCTCGATCTGCTGGACGTACGGCTTGATCTCGGCGAAGAAGGCGGGGAAGTGCTCGCCGGAGCGGAAGCCCTGGGAGTGGTCCTCGGCGGACGTCCAGCGGATCCGCAGGATGTAGCACTCGGGCTCGTCGACGCAGCGGGTCAGCTCGTAGTCGACGCACTGCGGGGCGGCGGCGAGCGGGACGGCGGCGCGGGCGTAGGCGGCTTCGAACTCCTCCGCCCTCGCCCGGTCGATCCGGTAGCGGATGTACTCGACGATCACTGGGCCCCCAGGGATGATCTTCCGGTCGGGTAATCAATGTAACGCTGTAATCACCCGACCGGAAGACCGTTGATCATTTCTCCGGGGATTCTCCCGAGGTCCGGCGGTACCAGGCGAACCCGCCGCCCGCGACCACCACGACGGCGGCGGCCAGGCCGATCCACAGCCAGCCGGACGAGCCGCCGGAGCCCTTCCCGGCGGCCTTCGCGGCGGGCGCGGTCGCCCCGGGCGCGGTGCCAGCGGTGCCGGCGGCGCCGGTGGATCCGGTGACGGTGAACGTGTAGGTGCCGCTGATCGGGTGGCCGTCCGGCGACACGACGCGCCAGCCGACCGTGTACACACCGTTCGGCAGCGTGCCCTTCACCGCCTCGGTGACCTTGTTGTCCACCGCCTGGGCCTTGCCCGCCTCGTGCCGCCCGCCGCCCGCGTCCGTCAGCACGACCTGCGGCAGCTGCACCGGGTCGGCGTACGTCAGGACGATCTGGGTCGGCGGCGCGACCGTCGCGTTCGCGGCGGGGTTCGCGCCGGTCAGCGACGTGTGGGCGGAGGCGGGCGGGGCGGTCAGCGCCAGCGCGGCGAAGGCCGCGGCGGCGCCGGCGGCGGTGCGCCGGACGGCCCGGCTCACGCCCGGCTCCGCGCCCGGGACAGGCCGTAGCCGCCGACCGCGATGCCGATCACGCCGACGCCGATGCCGACGCCGCCGAGCACGCGGGCGGTGCCGTCGTCGGAACCCGCCTCCGTCTTGGCGGCGGGCTTGGACTGGGCGGTGAGCCCGGCGGCGGCGGTGTCGGAGGCGCCCTTGGGCGTCAGCTTGAGCGTGGGCGCCGGGTGCTCGGGCTCGTTGGCGCCGTCGCCCGGGTCCTGCTCCCACTTGACGACCTGGCCGTCGGAGTAGGTCTGGTCGGCCTTGAACGTCAACGTGTCGGTGTCGGTCGGCAGCGGGCCGAGCGAGACGTCGAACTCCTGGAACTGGCCGGGCTCGATCCTGCCGCCGGACCAGGTGATCTGCGTGACGGCCTTGGTCAGCTCGCCGCCCTCGGTCTTGACCGGCTTCGGCAGCGTGGACTCCACGACCTTCGCGGTCCAGCCGGGGACGGGCCGCACCGACACCGAAGCGAGCGGGTGGTCGGTGGGGAGGTTCACCACGAGCTTGGTCGTGGCGGCGTTGTCCTCCTCGTTCGGCACCCGGAACGAGACCTTGGCGTAGGAGCCCTGCTCGGCGGTCTTCGGGTTGACGGTGACGTGCGCGGACGCGGCGGTCGCGAACGCGACCACGCCGGCGCCGGCGAGGACGGCGAGCGTGCCGAGCCGGCGGGCATGCGTGCGGGAAGGCAAGACGGAACTCCGTTCGAGTCGTACGGGAAGGGCCGGGCGCCGGGGGTCCGGCGGCCGGTGACGTACGGCGCTCGCTCAGAGGTGGGCGAGCGCCCTCGAACGCGGAGGGGGTCCCCGCCGGACGACCTGGTGCCGGAGCGCGCGTCCCGTGGCGATCGCGCCGGCCGCCACCGGCACCACCGGGGTACGCACCGGGCGCTCCGCCGGTTCGATCAGCAGCAGCGCGAGCAGCAGCCGGATCGGGCGGTCGGCGGCGGACGCGAGGCGCCGCGCGAGGGACCACGCGGCCCGCTCGCCGCGCCGCAGCCACCAGGCCGCGACCACGGCGGCGGCGACGTGCGCGACGGTCATGGACGTGCCGGAGCCGTGCATCGCGGGCGTCGCGGCGGCGTGCCCCGCGTGCGCGGCGGTGTCGCAGTCGCGCATGCCCTCGGTCGCGCTCGTGAACAGCGTGTGCAGCGCGAACTGGCCGCCGAGCAGCCCGCCCATGATCGTCGGGAGGGAGCGCTCGTGGCCGGCGAGGGCGACGGCGACGGCGAGGGCCGCGCCGAACCCGGCGAGCACCGCCCAGCCCGGCACCGGCTCGTGCGACGCCAGGTCGTGGCCGGCGGTCGCGAGCGCGACGCACACGGTCGCGAAGACGACCGCGCGCGCGGTGCGGAAGGCCGGCTGCTTGGGACGCGGGGACATGACGGGGACATCGTCCCACCCCGCTCCGCGGCCGCGCATCCGACCCCCGCGATCCGATCCCGACGCGCCCTACATGTTGGGGTTGCGCAATGAGGATCAACAAGATGTAGGGTTCAATCCCGTGCTGGTTCGCCCCCGCCGCTCGCGGCGGGGGCGTCGTAAGAGGGAACCCGGTGCAAGTCCGGGACTGCCCCGCAGCGGTGAGCGGGAACGACCGCCGTCACAGGCACTGAACCGGATCGTCCGGATCGGGAAGCGACGGCCAGTAGGTCGTGCCTCCGGCAGGAGGCGCGGGCGCCCGCGAGTCCGAAGACCTGCCATGCACGCCGTACGTCCGAGGCTTCGCGGGTGAGCCGGGGGACGGTGCGCGGCAGCCTGCCGTCGCGCCCGTTCGCATGCCCTCGCGAGGCCGTCTCACGAGGGGAGAGAACGTGACAGTCACCATGCCTGCGGAAGCGCCGGCCGCCGGGGGGATCGCGGCCGAGGTCGCCGCGGCCTGCGCCGGCGTCGAGGGGACCGCGCCGGAACGGGTGCTCGGCGCGGTCCGGGCCGGGGACGGCGCGAGCGCCGCCGCCCTGCGGGACCTGGCGATCGGGGAGGCCGCCGCGCTGGTCGCGGCGGAACCGGGGTACTCCCGGGTCGCCGCGCGGCTGCTGGCCGCCCGGATCCGCGACGAGACCGCCGAGGCCGGCGTCCGGGGCTTCGCGGAGTCCGTCGCCGCCGCGCACGCCGAGGGCCTCCTCGCCGACGGCCCCGCCGCGTTCGTCGCCGCGAACGCCGCCGCGCTGGACGGCCTCATCGACGCGGGTCCGGGGGGCGCGGGGGGTCGCCCCCCCTCGGGAGGCGCGGTCGAGGAGGCGGACGACCGGTTCGGGTACTTCGGGCTCCGCACCCTCTACGACCGGTACCTGCTGCGGCATCCGCGTACCCGGCTCGTCCTGGAGCGGCCGCAGCACTTCTTCCTGCGAGTGGCCGTGGGCCTGTCCGACACCGTCGACGAGGCCGCCGAGCTGTACGGGCTGCTCAGCACGCTGTCGTACCTGCCCAGCTCGCCGACGCTGTTCAACTCCGCGGCGCGGCGCCCGCAGCTGTCGTCGTGCTTCCTGCTGGACTCGCCGCGCGACGAGCTGGAGGCGATCTACGAGCGGTACGGGCAGGTCGCGCGGCTCAGCAAGTACGCGGGCGGGATCGGGATCTCCTGGACGCGGGTCCGGTCGCGCGGGTCGCTGATCCGGGGGACGAACGGGCACTCGAACGGGATCGTCCCGTGGCTGCGCACGCTGGACGCCTCCGTCGCCGCCGTCAACCAGGGCGGCCGCCGCAAGGGCGCGGCGTGCGTGTACCTGGAGCCGTGGCACGCCGACGTCGAGGAGTTCCTCGAACTGCGCGACAACACCGGCGAGGAGGCGCGCCGCACCCACAACCTGAACCTGGCGAACTGGATCCCGGACGAGTTCATGCGCCGCGTCGAGGCGGACGGGACGTGGTCGCTGTTCGACCCGAAGGAGGTCCCGGAGCTGACGGACCTGTGGGGCGACGCCTTCGACGCCGCGTACCGGGCGGCCGAGAAGGAGGGCTGGTACGTCCGGCAGGTCCCGGCGCGGAAGCTGTACGGGCGGATGATGCGGACGCTCGCGGAGACCGGCAACGGCTGGATGACCTTCAAGGACGCCGCGAACCGGGCCTGCAACCAGACCGCCGAGCCGGGCCGGACCGTCCACCTGTCGAACCTGTGCACCGAGATCCTGGAGGTCACGGGCGACAACGAGGCGGCGGTGTGCAACCTCGGGTCGGTGAACCTGGCCGCGCACGTGTCGCCGTCCGGGATCGACTGGGACCGGCTCCGCGCGACCGTCCGCACCGCCGTCCGTTTCCTGGACCGCACCATCGACCGCGGCTTCTACCCGACGCCCGAGGCGGAAACGGCCAACCGGAAATGGCGTCCCGTCGGCCTCGGCGTCATGGGCCTCGCCGACGTGTTCTTCACGCTCCGGCTCCCGTTCGACTCCGCCGAGGCCCGCGAGCTGTCCACCCGGATCGCCGAGGAGATCGCGCTCGCCGCCTACGCCGCGTCCGCCGACCTGGCCGAGGCGCACGGCCGGCTCCCGGCCTACGCCGAGACCCGCACCGCGCGCGGGCAGCTGCACCTCGACCACTTCCCGGACGCCGCGCCGGCCCGTCCCGCCGAATGGGACGCGCTCCGCGCCCGGATCGCCGACGTCGGGCTGCGCAACTCGCTGCTGATCGCGATCGCGCCGACCGCCACGATCGCGTCCATCGCGGGCTGCTACGAGTGCATCGAGCCGCAGGTGTCCAACCTGTTCAAGCGCGAGACGCTGTCCGGCGAGTTCCTGCAGATCAACGGGTACCTCGTCGAGGACTTGAAGTCGCTCGGGCTGTGGAACGACGCCGTCCGCGAGGCGATCAAGCGGGCGAACGGCTCGATCCAGGGCCTCGTCGACCTGCCCGAGGAGATGCGGGACCTCTACCGGACGGCCTGGGAGCTGCCGCAGAAGGCCTTGATCGACCTCGCCGCCGCCCGCACCCCGTACATCGACCAGTCGCACTCCCTGAACCTGTTCATGGAGACGCCGACGATCGGGAAGCTGTCCTCGATGTACGCCTACGCGTGGCGCAGCGGCCTCAAGACCACCTACTACCTGCGTTCCCGGCCCGCCACGCGGATCGCGCAGACGACCGTCGCCGCGGCGGTCTGCTCCCTGGAGAACCCCGAGACCTGCGAGGCGTGCCAGTAATGCCGCTGCTCGACCCCGGCATGGACCTGACCCTGCGGCCCATGCGCTACCCCGACTTCTACGAGCGCTACCGCGCCGCGATCCGCAACACCTGGACGGTCGAGGAGGTGGACCTCGCCTCCGACCTCGCCGACCTCACCCGGCTCACGCCGGCGGAGCTGCACCTGGTGAACCGGCTCGTCGCGTTCTTCGCCACCGGCGACTCGATCGTGGCGAACAACCTCGTCCTCAACCTCTACAAGCACGTCAACGCGCCGGAGGCCCGGCTGTACCTGTCGCGGCAGCTGTTCGAGGAGGCCGTGCACGTCCAGTTCTATCTGACCCTCCTCGACACCTACCTGCCCGACCAGGACGAGCGGGCCCGGGCGTTCGCGGCGATCGAGCACATCCCGTCCATCCGGGCGAAGGCGGAGTTCTGCTTCCGCTGGATCGACTCGCTCGGCGCGCTGGACGAGCTGCGCACCGCCGCGGACCGGCGCGCGTTCCTGCTCAACCTGATCTGCTTCGCCGCGTGCATCGAGGGCCTGTTCTTCTACGGCGCGTTCGCCTACGTGTACTGGCTGCGGTCCCGCGGCCTGCTGAACGGCCTCGCGTCCGGGACGAACTGGGTCTTCCGGGACGAGTCCATGCACATGGAGTTCGCGTTCTCGGTCGTCGACACCGTCCGGGCGGAGGAGCCGGAGCTGTTCGACGCGGAGCTGACCGCGCAGGTCACCACGATGCTGGAGGAGGCCGTCGAGGCGGAACTGGCGTTCGCGCGCGACCTGTGCGGCGACGGCCTGCCCGGGATGGGCGCCGGCGACATGCGCGCCTACCTGGAGTACGTCGCCGACCAGCGGCTCGCCCGCCTCGGCCTGCCGGTCCGCTACGGGACGGCGAACCCGTTCGCGTTCATGGAGCTGCAGGACGTCCAGGAGCTGTCGAACTTCTTCGAGCGCCGCGTGTCGGCGTACCAGATCGGCGTGGAGGGCAGCGTCGCCTTCGACGAGGCGTTCTGACGGCCCCGGGCCCCGGCCCCGAACTTTCCGGCCGGGGTGCTCGTTGAACTGGGAGAAGCTAGGCCGAGGAGGAAGAACGTGGCTTCTCTCATCGACCGGATCATGAATTTCGTCCGGGGACCGCAGGGGCAGAAGGCCCGGGCGAAGGCGGAGCGGCTCGCGCAGAGCCCGCAGGCGCAGAAGGCGAAGGCCAAGGCGGAGCAGTTCGCGCACGGCCCGCAGGGCCAGAAGGCGCGGGCCAAGGCGGAGCAGCTCGCCCGCAGCCCGCAGGCGCAGAAGGCCCGCGCGAAGGCGGAGCGGTTCATCAACGACCCGCGCAACCAGGAGAAGGCCCGCAGCCTCCTCTCCCGCCTGCGCGGCGGTCCCCGCCGCTGACCGCGCGGACGGCCCGCCCCGATCCCGGGACGGGCCGTCCGGTGGCTCCGGCGTGGGGGCCGGCTCAGGTGTCGAGGTTGGCGAGGTAGGACTCGTTGCCCTGGGCGCCCGCCGCCGCGTCCGGGGGGACGATCTCCTCCAGCCGCGCGAAGACCGGCGCGTCCAGCGCCAGGTCCCCGGCGGCGGCGTTGGCGAGGGCGTTCGCGGCCTTGCGGGTCCCCGGGATCGGCAGCGCGCCGCGGTCCACCAGCCAGGCCAGCACGAGCTGCGCCGCCGTGACGCCCTGCTCGGCGGCGAGCGCGGCCACCCGGTCCGCGAGCGAGACGTTGCGCTCCACGTTGCCTGCCTGGAAGCGCGGGTTCCCGCGCCGCCAGTCGCCCGCCTCCAGGTCGTCGAAGCCGCGGACCTGGCCGCCGAGGAGGCCCCGCCCGAGCGGGCTGTAGGCGACGAACGCGACGCCCAGCTCCGCGCACGCCGGGATCAGCTCCTTCTCCGGCGCCCGCTGGAGCGGCGAGTACTCGGTCTGCAGCGCCGTCACGGGGTGGACGGCGTGCGCGCGCCGCAGCGTCCGCTCCGACACCTCCGACAGCCCGTACCCGCCGATCTTCCCCGCCTGGACGAGCTCGCCGAGCGCCCCGGCCGTCTCCTCGATCGGGGTCGTGGGGTCGAGGCGGTGCAGGTAGTACAGGTCCACGTGGTCGGTCCGGAGCCGCGACAGGCTGGCGTCCAGGGCCCGCCGGACGTACTCGGGCCGCCCCATGCCGGGGACGAGGATGCCGTTCGCGTCCTGGTTCCCGCCGAACTTGGTGGCGAGGACGTACTCGTCCCGCCGCTTCTCCAGCGTGCGGCCGATCAGGGTCTCGCTGTACCCGGCGCCGTAGATGTCGGCGGTGTCGACGAACGTGACGCCGGAGTCCAGCGCGGCCAGGAGCGTCTCCGTGGCGTCGCGCTCCTCGACGCCGCCGTAGACGGGCGCCACGTTCATCGCGCCGAACCCCACCACCGACACCTGCGGGCCGCCCGTTCCAAGGGTGCGATAGCGCACTGGTCAGTCACCTCTCGTCTGTCATGGATGTGCTTTCACCCTGCCGCGCGCGCCCCCGGGCGACCAGTGCCCGCCGATGGCTAGGACTCAGAGGGCCACCTTCCGGAGGCACACTGGGCCCATGGCGACACGCGAGATGGCGGACTTCCTGCGTTCCCGGCGCGACCGCATCAGCCCCTCGTCCGTGGGCCTGCCCGACGGCGGGCGGCGGCGCGCCCCCGGCCTGCGCCGCGCGGAGGTGGCGCTGCTCGCCGGGATCAGCCCCGACTACTACATGCGGCTGGAGCAGGGCCGCGGCATCCGCCCCTCGCCGTCCGTCCTGGACGGTCTCGCCCGGGCGCTCGTCCTCAACGACGACGAGCGCGACCACCTCTACCGGCTGGCGCTGTCGCTGCCGTCCCCGCCCTCCGCCGCCGCGGACGCTCCCGTGGCGGACGCCCCGGTGCACCCCACCGTGCGGCGCCTCCTGGACGAGATCGCCCCGGTCCCCGCCTACGTGATCAACCCCCGTCTCGACGTGCTGGCCTGGAACGCGACGGCCGCCGCGCTCATGCCGCACCTGGCGGAGCAGCCCGCGTCCCGCCGCAACATGCTCCGGTACGCGCTCTGCGACCCGCGCGCCCGCACGTTCTACGTGGAGTGGGAGGAGGTGGCCCGGCACGGCATCGCGCAACTGCGCACCGCCACCGGCCGCGACCCGGACGACCCCGCGACGCGGGCCCTGATCCGCGAGCTGTCACGGACGCCGCACTTCGGCACCTGGTGGGACCGGCAGGACGTCAAGGGCCCGGGCATGGGCCGCAAGGAGTACCGGCATCCGGTGGTCGGCCGGCTGGCCCTCGACTACATCGGCATGGTCCTCCCCGGCACCGCCGACCACCAGTTCGTCACGCTCACCGCCCCCGAGGACGGCCCCGCCCGAGCCGCCCTGGACGAGCTCGCCGCCCTGGCCCGCTCCTGAGCGCCGGGGCACATCGAATAAGTGTCACTGAAGCTTTTCGCAGCAAAAAGTAAATGGATCTTCTCCGTGCGGTCCGGGACGGTGGCGGGATGGCCTCCCGCTCCGGTTCCGCTCACCTTCTCGCCCTGGCGGGCACCGTCGTGCTCTGGGCCTCGGCCTTCCCCGCCATCCGGGTCGGCATCGACGGCCTCGGCGTGGCGGCGCTGTCGTTCCTGCGGATCGCGATCGCGGCGACGGCGCTCGCCCTGGCGGCGCCGCTGGCCAAGGTGCGCCCGCCCCGGCGCCGCGACCTGCCGATGATCGCCTTGTGCGGGGCCACCGGCGTCACCGCCTACCAGGTCCTGCTCAACTGGGGCGAGGTCCGGGTGGAGGCCGGGACCGCGAGCCTGCTGATCGCGACCGCCCCCGTCTTCAGCGTCCTGCTGGGAAGCCTGCTCCTCGGGGAGCGGCCGACGCGCACCGTCATCGCCGGGAGCACCGTCGCGCTCGCCGGCGCGGCCATGGTCGGCCTGGCCGAGGGCACCGGCGGATTCACCGTCTCGGCCCTCATCGTCCTCGCTGCCGCCGTCGTCCAGGGGACCTACCACTTCGCGACCAAGCCCCTGCTCCGCCGCTACACCGGCCTGGAGGTCGCCACCTACGCGATGGTCGCGGGAACCGTCTTCGCGCTGCCCCTGGTCCCCGCGGCGTGGTCCGCGACGTTCCGCGCACCGGCGGACGCGCTGGCCTCCGCGGTCTACCTGGGGCTGCTGCCGTCCGCGCTCGGCTTCGTCATCTGGGCCTACGCCGTCGCCCGCCTGCCGCTCGCGGCCTCCACGGCGGCCCTGTACCTGGTGCCGCCGGTGGCGCTGATCGTCTCGTTCGTCTGGCTCGGCGAGGTGCCCCACCCCGTCGAGCTGATGGGCGGCGCGGTCAGCGCGGCCGGGGTGATCCTCATCCACCGGCACAGGGCGGCTCCGGATCCCGGCGACGCCCCGGACGGCGACGTGCCGGATCGCGACGTGCCGGAGGCCGTCGGGACACACTGGGAACCGCCGCCCCGATTCGAGCGATCCGAGTAAGGAGCCCGTCCGTGCTCGACGTACGCCGTCTGCGGATCCTCCAGCACCTGGCCGCCTACGGCACCGTCGCGGCCACCGCCGAGGCCCTGCATCTGACGCCGCCGGCCGTTTCCCAGCACCTCGCCGCCCTGCAGAAGGAGGCGGGCACGCCGGTGGTGGAGAAGGTCGGCCGCACGCTGCGGCTGACCGCCGCCGGAGAGCTACTGGTGGCCCATGCCGAGATCATCCTGGCGGAGCTCGCGGCGGCCGAGTCCGGCCTGGCCGCCCTGCAGACCGGACGGCGCGGCATCGTGCGGATCGCCGCGTTCCCCTCCGCCGCCCGCGCCCTCGTCGCGCCCCTGTGGCGGCGCCTGGCCGAGACGGACGCCTCGCCGGCCCCCTCGCTGCGGCTGTCCGTCGTGGAACCCGACGAAGCCCTCGACCAGCTGCGCAAGCGCTCCACCGACCTCGCCGTGGTGCACAGCTACACCGTGCTGCCGCGCGACTTCCCCGCCGCATGCGAGCAGGCCGTCCTGATGGAGGAGCCGGTGCTGCTCGCCCTGCATCCCCGGCAGGCCGAGGCGCTGCGCCTGGCCCCCGGGCAGCCCGCGGATCTCTCCCGGCTGTCGGATGTGCCGTGGCTGACGCCCGGGCCGGAGACCTCCTGCCACGAGATGATCCAGCGCGCCTGCGGCATCGCGGGCTTCGTCCCGGACATCCGCGCCCGCGGCAGCGACTTCTCCGTGCTGGCCGCCCTGGTCGCGGCGGGAGCGGGCGCCGCCCTGATCCCTCGCATGGCGTTGCCGGAGACCACCGCGGCCCTCAGCCTCCACCCGCTGGTCCAGCCCGTGTCCCGGACCATCTTCACCGTCAGCCGGGCGGGCACCGCCAGGCGCCCCGACCTGCGGCGCGTCCTGGACCTGCTCCACGACCCGGCGACCGTTCCCGGGGGAATGCGCGACTGACCCCGTGCCGGGTCAGTGCGGGCCGGCGGACGCGGTCAGGCGGTCGAGGAGGGCGGGGAGCTCGGCGAGGCGGTCCTGCTCGTCCGGGGTGAGGGCGGTGGCGATGGCGGCGGCGAGCCAGTCGCGGCGGGCGCGGCGGTCGCGGTCGAGGGCGGCGCGGCCCTCGGGGGTGATCGCGATGACGCGGCCCCGGCCGTCGCGGGGGTCGGGACGGCGGACGGCGTAGCCGAGGCTTTCGAGGTCCTTCACCGTGCGGCTCTGGCTCTGGTGCCGGACGCGGCGCCGCTGCGCGAGCGAGGCGATGCTCGCCTCGCCCTCGCGGTCGAGCAGCCCGAGCGTCTGCGCGACCGGCGGCGCGAGCGCGTCGGCCTGGGACCGGGCGGTGCGGACGAGCCCGCCGATGGACGTGCGCAGCCGCTCGGCGAGCTGGTCGTGGTCCGTCATGGCGGCCTCCGGGGTGCGGCGTCCCGCCAGTATATACAGCAAAGGTGTACAGTTTGAGCTGTAGATATCGCGGAACGGACAGGAAGGAAGACCGCCCGATGCAGCTCACCAAGCACGCCCACGCCTGCGTCGTCCTCGAGAAGGAGGGCACGACGATCGTCCTCGACCCGGGGACGTTCACCCCGGACGCGGAGGCCGCGGTCGCCGCCGCGGACGCCGTCCTGATCACCCACGAGCACTTCGACCACTTCGACGACGCGCTCCTCGGCGCCGCCCTCGACAAGCGTCCCGACCTGCACGTCTACGGCCCCGCGTCCGTACGGGACAAGCTGGGCGACCACGGCGGCCGGGTGCGGGCCGTCGCGTCCGGCGACGCGCTCTCCATCGGCGACTTCGCCGTCACCGTCCACGGCGAGCGGCACGCGGTGATCCACCCCGACATCCCGATCGTGGCCAACACCGGCTACCTGATCGACGGCCGGCTGTACCACCCGGGCGACGCCTACCACGTCCCGGACGTCCCGGTCGACACGCTGCTGCTGCCCACCAGCGGGCCGTGGACCAAGCTCGGCGAGGCCGTCGACTTCGTCCGGAACGTCCGGCCCAGCAGGCTGCTCCAGATCCACGAGCTGATGCTCAGCGAGCTGGGCCAGAACTCGGTCGCCGGAATGCTGAACAACCTGACCGGCCTGGAGATGGCGCTCCTCGCGCCGGGGGACGCCCGCGAACTCTGAGCGGGCGCTAGACGAAGTCGGCGAAGTCCATGTTCGCGATCTCCAGATTGGCGGCCATGCTCCCGACCTCGTCGAGCGGGACGCGGGCCACCTGGCCGGGGGTGTCGTAGAGGTCGACGACGAGCAGCGGGCGGGCCGGATCCGCGAGGGCCTCCGCGTCCGCGAGCGCCACCATCGTGGTGTGGCCGTCCGGGCTCCGGCCGGGCGGCACGAGAGCCGGGACCTGGCCCGGCTGCAGGTCCGCGTAGGCGGGGTCGTCGACGACCACGGGGTCCAGGTCGACGTGGTCGCCGTACTCGCCGTCCTCGGGCTCCCCGTCCAGCTCCGGATCGGGGAGGGCGCCGAGCAGCGCGCGCCAGCCCGCGTCATCGCGGAAATCGGTGCGGACGAGGATCGTCCCGCCGCCGGCGGGCAGCCGCGGGAACGAGGTGCGGACGACGCCGGTCGAGGTGGGGGTCTCCGGGGCGCCGCCGTCGCCCCGGTACCTGCCGTACCGGTCCATCCCCTGGACGAGCTCGTCGAAGCGAAGGGCGCCGGACGCCAGGTCCGCCAGGACGCGGCCGAGGTCGTTCGCGGCGACCCGGACACCGCGTCCGGGGACGTCGCGCATGTCGACCACCAGCGGATCGTCGCCGCCGAACACGACGGGGATGTCGGCGTGCACGATCACCTGCGGCGCCGGGCCGTCCGCCGCGGCCAGCGCGGGGAAGTCCCCGCCGTGCAGGTAGTCCCAGCCGGGGTGCTCGGCGAGGCGGAGCCGGACGCCGCCGTTCAGCGTGACCGTGTCGCCCTCGCGCCGTCCGCCCAGGGCGGTGAGGGCGCCGCCCCAGCGGGCCTTGCCGTCCTCGTAGGAGGTGCAGACGAGCAGCACCTCGCCGGGCGCGGGCGCGGGCAGCCTCGGGTGCGGCATGGGGCCTCCGTCGGAGTGGCAGGACGAGCCGTCGCGCCGATTCTGCCGGGGGCCTCGGACATCGGGCGGCACGCTTGTTGCGTACTGGACGTAAGTGCGAATCATTTGCAATAGTGGCGGCATGGCCGACTACACGCTGCCCGACCTGCCGTACGACTACGCCGCGCTGGAGCCGGCGATCACCGGGGAGATCCTGGAGCTGCACCACTCCAAGCACCACGCCGCCTACGTCAAGGGCGCCAACGACACGCTGGAGAGGCTCGCCGAGGCGCGCGACAAGGAGCAGTTCGGCGGGCTCGTGGGGCTGGAGAAGACGTTCGCGTTCAACCTGTCCGGGCACGTCCTGCACTCGATCTTCTGGGACAACCTGTCGCCGGACGGCGGGGACCGCCCGGACGGCGAGCTGGCAGCCGCGATCGACGAGCACTTCGGGACGTTCGACGCGTTCCGCAAGCAGCTGACGGCCGCGACGTCCACCGTCCAGGGGTCCGGGTGGGGCGTGCTCGCGTGGGAGCCGCTCGGCGAGCGGCTCGTGGTCGAGCAGGTCTATGACCACCACGGGAACGTGGGCATGAACACCACGCCGCTGCTGGTGTTCGACGCCTGGGAGCACGCGTACTACCTGCAGTACCGCAACGTGCGGCCGGACTACGTCGAGAAGCTCTGGTCGCTGGTGAACTGGACGGACGTCAAGGCCCGCTTCGACAAGGCCCGCTTCGACAAGGCCGGCACGGCGTAGACGGCCGCCGCGCCGCGTCCCGAGACCACGGCGCCCTCCAGGCCGGGATCGTGCTCAGAACCCTTTCCTTGCGGCCCGGAGGGCGCCGTGCCGCGTGCCACCAGGGGATACCTAGACTGGCGCGCGTGATGAGCGACTACCCCCACCAGGTCAGCGTGCCGACGCGCTGGAAGGACAACGACGTCTACGGCCACGTCAACAACGCCGTGCACTACTCGCTGATGGACACCGCCATCAACGAGTGGATGATCGGCAAGGCGGGGTTCGCGCCGCTGGACGCGCCGTCGATCGCGCTGTGCGTGGAGTCGCACTGCCAGTACAAGGCCGAGGTGTCGTTCCCGGACACGATCCGGCTCGGCCTCCGCGTCGGCAAGCTCGGCACGTCCAGCGTCCGCTGGGAGATCGGCATGTACCGGGCGTCCGACGACGCGCTCATCGCCGAGGGCCACTTCGTGCACGTCTTCGTCGACCGGGAGACCCGCCGTCCCGTGCCGATCGCCGAGCCGATGCGCACGGAGATGGCCAAGCTCGTCGTCGCGTGACGGCGTCCGGCGCCGGTCAGCGCCGGTTCAGCAGGGAATGGCGCCGGCTGTAGGCGAAGTAGACCGCGCAGCCGATCAGGAACCACACCACGAACCGCACCCAGGTCTGCCACTGCAGGAACGTGATCAGCCAGACCGAGAAGACGACCCCGACGGCGGGCACCACCGGCATCCCCGGCGTCCGGAACTCGCGCGGCAGGTCGGGGCGCCGGTAGCGCAGCACGATCACCGCGACGCACACCACGATGAACGCCAGCAGGATCCCGATGTTGGTGAGCTCCGCCGCCTCCGCGATCGGCAGGAACCCCGCGATCAGCGCCGACCCGAGCCCCAGGATCCAGGTGATCCGCGTCGGGACGTGCCGCGTCGGGTGCGTCCTCGCGAACCAGCCGGGCAGCAGCCCGTCCCGGCTCATCGAGAACCACACCCGCGT
Source organism: Spirillospora sp. NPDC046719 (assembly GCF_040645715.1). Classification (NCBI taxonomy): domain Bacteria; kingdom Bacillati; phylum Actinomycetota; class Actinomycetes; order Streptosporangiales; family Thermomonosporaceae; genus Spirillospora; species Spirillospora sp. NPDC046719. Next base: position 26,824 of record NZ_JBEYYT010000033.1, read on the forward strand.
CGCGCCCATCATGAACGTGAACAGCACCGTCAGCACGCCCAGGATCGCGCCGACCGCGATGACGATCCCGACGGTGTCCAGCCCGACCGACTTGAACGCCGAGGAGAACGCGGCGTTCGGGTTGATCTCCCGGTAGTCGACCATCCCGGTCAGCACCAGGCAGGCCAGCACGTACAGCACCATCGAGATCGCCAGCGAGTAGATGATCGCCTTCGGCATGTGCTTGCGCGCCTCCCGCGACTCCTCCGCCGCGGTGCTCATCGCGTCGTAGCCGAAGACGGCGAAGAAGACCGTCGCGGCCCCGGTGAACGCGCCGGACAGGCCGAACGGGAAGAACGGCGAGTAGTTCCCGCTCCGGATCTTGAAGACGCCGACCACGATCACCAGCAGGACGATCGCGACCTTCAGGTACACCAGTACCGTCTCGAACCGCGCCGCGCTGCGCATCCCGAGGTTCAGCACCCACGCGATCAGCAGGCACAGCAGCGCCGCGAACAGGTTGACCTTGTAGCTGCCGCCCGCCACGTCCTTCGGCTCGGTCCCCGGCGCGCCGCTCATCCACAGCGGCAGATGGACGTGCATGAACCCGAGCAGGTCGTCGAAGTACCCGGATATCCCGATCGCGACCACCGCCACGATCGCGGTGTACTCCAGCAGCAGGTCCCACCCGATCGCCCAGCCGGTGAACTCGCCGAGCACCGCGTACCCGTAGGTGTACGCCGACCCCGCCTTAGGGATCAGCCCCGCGAACTCGGCGTACGAGAACGCCGCCGCCGCGCTCGCCACCCCGGCGACGAGGAACGAGATCAGCACCGCCGGCCCGGCCTTCTCGTTCGCCACGGCCCCGGCCAGCGAGAAGATCCCCGCGCCGATGATGCCGCCGACCCCGATCGCGGTCAGCTGCCACAACCCGAGCGTCCGGGTCAGGCCCGCGCTCCCCGACTCGTCCTCGATCTGCTCGATCGGCTTCCGCCGGACCATCCCGTCCAGGACCGAAGGCATGCAGCCACCTCCCAGGCGCCGTCGCCACGGCAGATCATGTGCCCCCGCGGCGCCCCGCGAACCCGCCGGCGGCCGGGTCGGTGGCGGCGTCGTAGGTGTGCTGGGCGGTGATGATCTCGGCGGCGTGCTCGCGGATCCAGCCGGTCAGGCCGCGGAGGGGGACGGTGATGCCGCGGCCCAGCGGGGTGAGGGCGTAGGTGACCGAGGGCGGGACGGTCGGCTCCACCGTGCGCAGGACGAGGCCGTCGCGGACGAGGGTGCGGAGGGTCTGCGACAGCATCTTCTCGCTGACGCCCTCGATGCGGTCGCGGAGCTCGTAGAAGCGCAGGTCGGAGGAGTCGAGCGCGGTGAGGACGAGGATGCCCCACCGGCGGGTCACGTGGTCGAGGACCACCCTTGCGGGGCAGTCGCGCCGGAAGACGTCGTCCATCAGGGCACCTACTCTCGGCGCATGGGCTTACCTTTCGGTACGTACTTTCGAAAGGTTAGCCGCCTCTCCTAGCGTGGGCGGCATGGAACCAGTCGCACTCGTGACCGGTGGGGGCCGTGGCATCGGCGCCGCCACCGCAAGGGAACTCGCCCGCCGCGGATACCGCGTGGTCGTCAACTACCACCGCGACCGGGCGTCGGCGGAGGCCGTCGCCGCGGAGACGGGCGGGACGGCGATCCGCGCCGACGTCCGGGACCCGGCCGAGGTGGCGGCGCTCGTGGCCGCGTGCGGACCGGTCACCGCCCTGGTGTGCAACGCGAACATCGATCCGTCGTTCGGGCCGGTGCGGTCGCTGCCGTGGGAGGCGTTCATCGGGAAGGTGGAGGGCGAGCTGGCCGCCGCGTACCACGTGACCCAGGCCGTCCTGCCGGACATGCCGGAGCACGGGCGGATCGTCTACGTGTCGAGCCTCAGCGCCGACCTCACGCGGCCGATGACCGGCGCGCACACGACGGCGAAGGCGGCGCTGGACGCGTTCGCGCGGCATGTGGCGGCGGAGGCGAGCCCGGTGGCGGTCAACGTGGTCGCGCCGGCGGCGGTGCGCACCGAGGGGTCGTCGGCCGCGCGGACGCCGGAGATGGAGGAGGCGCTGGCCGGACGGTCCGTGCTGGGGCGGATGGTGGAGCCGGACGACGTGGCGGCGGTGATCGCCGCGGTGGCGGACGGGTCGCTGCCCGCGGTGGCGGGCGCGCGCATCCCGGTCGACGCGGGGTTCCGGGTGCTCGCGGCGCCGTGAGCGGGCTCCGCGGGCGCGGCGGGCGCGGCGGGGGCGGCGGGCGCGGCGGTCAGGGTTGGAGTTCGCTGGTGAGGAGCCGGGCGAAGTCGGTCTCGAAGGTCTCGTAGCCGCCGCGGAGGGCGTCGCCGGGCCAGCCGGGCGGGAGGAGTTCGGGCGGCAGGATCGGGTCGCGGAGCAGGTGGCGGAGGGCGGCGGCCGCGAGGGTGAAGCGCTCGGCGATGCCGTCGGCGCCGGCGAGGGCGGCGCGGAGCGCCTCGGCGGTGGCGGCCCAGCCGTCGAGGTCCCAGAGGGTCCGGGCGAGGGCGGCGGGGTCCTGCTCGGGGCGGCCTTCGAGGAAGGTGCACTGGCGGACGACGGTGCCGGGGCGCGGCCGGTCGAGGTTGGCGGGGCGCAGCCAGGTGCCCTCGCGCAGTTCGGCGAGGCGGAGCGCGGACATGGCCTGGCGGAGCGCGGCGCGGTCGGCGGCGGGGCGGCGCTCGGCGGTGATGACGGCGATCTCCCAGGCGCCGTCCCAGGGGCGGGTGCGGGGGCGGCGGCTCTCGTCCTGGCGGGCCTGGCGTTCCAGGAGCCGGTCGGTGAGGGCGTACCGGCCGTCGGTCTGGACGAGGTCGCCGGAGGTGACCATGCGGGAGAGCGCGACGCGGACGGTGCCCTCGGCGATGCCGAACAGGTCGCCGACGCGGACGAGGTGGCGGGCGGCGAGGCGGGGCGGATGGACGCCCAGCAGGGTGCTCAGCACGACGGAGCGTGCCGTGAGCGGGCGGATGTTCGGCGTGTCCATGGCTGCTGCGGACTTTAGCCGGTGCGGGCCCGGCGGAGCGGGCGGTCCGGGTGCGGTCACCGGTGAGATTACAGTCTTCCATCACGTGAAATGGAAGCGTAATGTCCGGGGCATGGCCTCTTACCTGATCGAGCCGTTCGACCGGCTCCCCTTCGGCGGCGCGGACAAGGCCCGCCGGTACGCGACGGAGCGCTACCAGGGGGCGGCGGGCCTCAACTGGTACGACTGCGACCCGACGCTGCGGTTCCTGATGCGGCGCCACCTCGGCGACGGCTTCGGCTGGGCCGAGCCCCGGCTCCGCGGGCTGGGCGCGCTCATGGGCGGCCCGGTCAACGCGTGGGCGGAGGAGACCGACCGGAACCCGCCGCGGCTGGAGAAGTACGACCGGTGGGGGCGCGACGTCAGCGAGGTCGTCATGCCGGGGTCGTTCGAGGCGGCCCGGCGGGAGCTGGTGGCGACGTCGTTCACCCGGCCCGCCTTCGTCGCGGAGGCGAAGGCGAACGGCGTGGACCCGGCGCCGCTCGGCGTCGCCTGGAGCTACCTGCTCGACCAGGCCGACATCGGCATGGCGTGCGCGCTCGGCACCGGCGGGGACATGGTCGTCGGGCTCACCGAGCTGTTCGCGCCGGACGAGGTGAAGGAGCGCGTCCGCGCGCTGTTCGCCGAGGGTGCGTTCTCCGGCGAGGCCGCGCAGATGCTCACCGAGCGGTCGGGCGGCTCCGACCTCGGGGCGCTGGAGTCGACGGCGACGCGGGACGGCGACGCGTGGCGGCTCAACGGGTTCAAGTGGTTCGCGTCGAACGCGAACGGGTCGGCGTTCGTCGTCCTCGCCAAGCCCGAGGGCGCGGTGGACGGGGTGCGCGGCATCGCGCCGTTCCTGGTGCTGCGGGAGCGGCGGGACGGGACGCGCAACGGGGTGCGGATCCGCCGGCTGAAGGACAAGCTCGGCACCCGGTCGGTGGCGTCCGCGGAGATCGAGTTCACGGACGCGGAGGCGTTCCTGCTGGCCCCGGCGTCGAGCGCGGGCGAGGGCGGGGACGGCAAGGGCCTCGCGCGGATGATGGAGCTGACGAACGGCGCCCGGCTCGGCATCGCGATGATGGGGCTCGGCTGCGCGCGCCGGTCGCTGGTGGAGTCGCTCTGCTACACGCGGGCGCGCGAGGCGTTCGGGGCGTCGCTGGACGAGCAGCCGCTGATGCGGCGCAAGCTCGCCGAGATGATCGTGGAGACGGAGGCCGTCCAGGCGCTGGTGTTCGACGGGTACCTGGGCAGGCCGCGGTTGCGTGTGGGCGCGGCGCTCATCAAGCTGCGCGCGGCGCGGCTCGGTGTGACGGCGGCGAGCGACGCGATCGAGATCCACGGCGGCAACGGGTACATCGAGCAGTGGCCGGTCGCCCGCATCCTGCGGGACGCGCAGGTCAACCCGATCTGGGAGGGCGGCGACAACATCCTCTGCCTGGACGTCCGCCGCGCCATCGAACGCGACGACGCGCACGAGCCGTTCCTCGACCGGCTCACCGAGGCCGTCGCGAGCGCCCCCGGCGGCGACGACGCGACCGCCGAGCTGGTGAACGCGCGGATCGGGCACCTCCGCGAGGCGATCGGGAAGTGGCGCGGCCTCGACCGGGCGACGGCGGAGGCGCGCCTGTACCCGCTCGCCCAGTACATGGCCGACGTGTACGCGGCGGCGCTGCTGCTGGAGCAGGCCGGCTGGGAGCGCGCCGACTCCGGCGCCGACCGCAAGGCGCTCGTCGCGCGCCTCTACGCTCGGAGGCACCTCGCCGACGCGGGCCCGCTGCGGGCGATCGACGCGCCGGCGGAGGACCTCGAACGCTTCAAGGACCTGGCGGACGGCGCGTTCGTCCGCGTGGAGGAGTGACATGCGCGTCAGGAGCGAGCGCCGCGGGCCCGTGACGACCGTGATCATGTCCCGTCCGGAGGCGCGCAACGCCGTGGACGGGGCGGTGGCGGACGGGCTCGCGGCGGCGTTCCGGGCGTTCGACGCCGACCCGGACGCGAGCGTCGCCGTCCTGTGGGGCGAGGGCGGGACGTTCTGCGCGGGCGCCGACCTGAAGTCGATCGGCACGGAGCGGAGCCCGCGCGTGGACGCGCCGCCCGCCGACGGCCCGCTCGGCTGCACGCGGATGCGGCTGTCGAAGCCGGTGGTCGCGGCCGTCGCGGGGCACGCGGTCGCGGGCGGCCTGGAGCTGGCGCTCTGGTGCGACCTGCGGGTCGTCGAGGAGGACGCGACGTTCGGCGTGTACTGCCGCCGCTGGGGCGTCCCGCTGGTGGACGGCGGGACGGTCCGGCTGCCGCGGCTGATCGGGACGAGCCGCGCCATGGACCTGATCCTCACGGGCCGTCCGGTCGGCGCGCGGGAGGCGTTCGACATCGGCCTCGCGAACCGGCTCGTCCCGCCGGGGACGTCTCGGGAGGCGGCGGAGGAGCTGGCGGCGGACCTCGCCCGCTTCCCGCAGGCGTGCCTGCGCAACGACCGCATGTCCGTCCTGGACGCGGAGGGCCTGCCGGAGGAGGAGGCGCTCGCCGTCGAGTACCGGCACGGCCTCGGCTCCCTGCGGGACGCGCTCGACGGCGCCGGGAGGTTCAGCGCGGGCCACGGCCGCCACGGGGATTTCGGCGACCTGGGCTGACGGTGCCCGCGCCGCGGCGCTCGCCGCCGCGCCCGCCCGCCGCGCCCGCCGCGGAACGGGCGGGAGGCGGGCGCGAAGGCCGCCGCGGAATGCCCGGATCGCTCTATCATGTCGGCCGGTGGACAGCCGGTTGAAGAGCCTGGGCGCGCACGATCCCGCGCGGGTCGGACCGTACCGGTTGCTGGCGGTGCTCGGCAGCGGCGGGATGGGCCGCGTCTACCTGGGGCGGTCCCCGGGGGCGCGCGCCGCGGCCGTCAAGGTGGTGCGTCCCGAGCTGTCCGGCGATCCGGCGTTCCTGGCGCGGTTCCAGCGCGAGGTCGCGGCGGCTCGCGCGGTCGGCGGCGCCTTCACCTCGCCCGTCCTGGACGCCGACCCCTCGGCGGATCCGCCGTGGCTGGCGACCGCGTTCGTCGCCGGGCCCCCGCTGAGCGACGCGGTGCGGGCGCACGGCCCGCTGGAGGAGCCGGTCGTGCGCGTCCTCGGCGCCGCGCTCGCCGAGGCGCTGGCGGCGGTGCACGCGGCGGGGCTCGTCCACCGCGACCTCAAGCCCGCGAACGTGCTGCTCGCCGCCGACGGCCCCCGGGTCATCGACTTCGGGATCAGCCGGGCGCTGGACGGCACGGCGGTCACCCGCAGCGGCGCGCTGGTCGGGTCCCCGGCGTTCATGGCGCCCGAGCAGGTCGCCTCGGGACGCCGCGCGGGGCCCGCCGCCGACGTGTTCGCGCTGGGCGGCGTGCTGGTGTACGCCGCGACCGGCACGCCGCCGTTCGGCACCGGGGCGGTCCCGGCCGTGCTCGCCCGCGTCGTCGGGGCGGACCCGCGACTGGACGGCGTGCCGGACGGCCTGCGGCCCGTGGTGGCCGCGTGCCTGGACAAGGATCCCGGCCGGCGCCCGTCCCCGGAGGAGCTGGTCGAGCGGCTCGGCGGGGCCGATCCGGTGGAGTGGTGGCCCGCGCCGGTCCGCGCGGAGATCGCCGCGCGGGCGGGCGAGGCGTCCGCCCTGCTCGCCGCGCCGCCCCTCGTCCCGCCCGTCCCGGACGGGAGCCCGACGCACCCGGGGGCGGCCGGGGACGACGCGCCGACGGTGCGCGAGCCGTCGCCGACGCGTGTCCTGCCGGACCCTCCCGGCCGCCGCCGCTTCCTGGTCGTGGCCGGTGCCGCCGCGGGAGCCGCCGCGGCGGCGGGCGTCACCGGATGGCTGCTGCACGACCGGGGCTCCGACCGGCCGCGCGGCCCGCGCTCCGCGGCCGTCGGCGCGCCCCAGGGGCCGCGCCCGCTCTGGACCTACACCCCGGCGCTGGACGATCCGTCGCCGGACCTGCCCGCCGCCGTGAGCGGCGGCGCGGTCCTGCTCGGCGAGGCGTCCGGGCTCACGTGCCTGGACGCCGCCACGGGCGCCCGGCGATGGGCGGTCCGCGTGGACGCCGGGATCGGCCACGTCGAGGTCTCCGGCGGGACGGTGTACGGCCTGGCGCGGAACGGCGAGCTGTTGGCGTTCGACGCCGCCACCGGCGAGCGCCGGTGGCGGGTCGCCGGTGACCGCCTTCCCCTGGGCCCCGGCGACGACGTGGTCGGCGTCGCGGGCACGCTCATGATCGGCCGCCGGTACCCCACGGGCGGGGGCCCGGCGTCCGTCCGGGCCTTCGAGGTGCCGGGCGGGCGGACGCGGTGGCGGCTGGAGGTGGCGTCCCGGCTCCCGCCCGTGCTGGCGGCGGGCCGCCTGCTGGCGGCCGGGAAGGGCGCCGTGCTGGCGGTCGACGCGGCGACGGGGAGGCGGATGTGGCGGACGCCGCTGGCCGAGGACCCGCCGTCCCTCCAGGTGTCCGAGTCGGCCGTGCTGGTCCCCGGGGCCGGCACGCTCATGGCGTTCGCTAGCGGCACGGGAGCGCGGCTGTGGACCGCCGGAGGGTTGGGCCGGCTCCTGCCGACCGTCCTCGCGGCCGCCGGGGACCTGGTGTGCGTCGCCGACGGCCCCACCGCGATCGGCCTGGACGCGCGCACGGGGAGCGTCCGGTGGCGCACCCGGCTGCCCGCCGCCCCGGCCGCCGCGACGCCGCCGTGGTCCCCGGCGCTGGTCGCCGTGCCGCTCGCCCCCGATGACGCGCAGGCCCGGGCCGGGGCCGGCGCCGGGCTGGCGGTGCTGGACCCCGGCGGCGGCCGCGTCCGCTGGATGTACCGCGTCCCCAACGACGCCGAGACCGAGTGGGACGTGCGGACCGACGGCGCCCGCGTGTACGCCTTCGACGGCAGGCGGCTGCTGGTGTTCCGAGGATGACGGCCGACGCGGAGAGGACCCGAGTGGAGATGACGGAGCCGCTGCGCCCCGAGGACCCGGAGACGCTCGGGCCGCACCGCCTCGTCGGGCGGCTGGGGCAGGGCGGGATGGGGAGGGTCTACCTCGCGCGCTCCCGCGCCGGGCGGCTGCTCGCCGTGAAGGCCGTCCACGCCGAGTACGCCGACGACCCGGCGTTCCGCGCGCGGTTCCGGCGGGAGATCGACGCCGCGCGCCGGGTGGCGGGGGCCTTCACCGCGCCCGTCGTCGACGCCGACCCGGACGGATCGCCGCCGTGGCTCGCCACCGCGTACGTGCCCGGGCCGTCGCTGCGGGACGCGGTGCTGCGGCACGGCCCGCTGCCGGAGGGCACGGTCCGCGCGCTCGGGGCCGGGCTCGCCGAGGCGCTGGCCGCCGTGCACGCGGCGGGGCTCGTGCACCGCGACCTCAAGCCGTCCAACGTCCTGCTGGCGGCCGACGGGCCGCGGCTGATCGACTTCGGCGTCAGCCGGGCGGTGGACGACGCGGCGCTGACGGCCGCCGGGGCGGTCGTCGGCTCGGCCGGGTACCTCTCGCCCGAGCAGGCCGCCGCGGACGAGGCGGGCCCGGCGTCCGACGTGTTCTCGCTCGGCGCGACCCTCGCCTTCGCCGCGACCGGCCGCCCGCCGTTCGGCGACGCCCGCCTGGAGGTGCTGCTCTACCGGGTCGGTCACGAGGACCCCGACCTGGCCGGGCTGCCGGGACCGCTCCGCGACGTCCTGGCCGCCTGCCTGCAACGCGAACCGGAGCGGCGGCCGCCCGTCGGCCGGCTGCCCGCGCTGTTCCTCCCTGAACCCGATGCCGCCCCGGGGGCGGCTCCGGCTCCGGCGCGGCACTGGCTGCCGGACCCGGTCGCGGCCGAGGTGGCGGAGTGGCTCGCGGACGCCGCGGACGCCGGGGACGGCCCGTCCGGTGGCGGGGACGGCACGTCCGGTGGCGGAGGGGTCGGCCGCCGGTGGCTGCTGGCGGGGCTGGCGGCCGCCGGGGTCGCGGCGGTGGCGGGCGGCGCGATCGCCCTCGCGTCCCGCGGCGGCTCGGCGCCCCGGCCCCGGCCGTCGGCCAAGGCGAAGACCACCCCCCGCCCGCTCTGGAGCGCGCGAGCCGAAGACCCGGACGGCATCGCGATCGCGGGCGGCCTGGTGCTCTACACCACCGGCATGTTCTCCGCGGACCTGGTCGGGCTCGACCTGCGCACGGGGCGGCGGCGGTGGCGCAAGGGCAAGGTGCTGCTCGCGGACGGGCCCGGCGAGGAGTGGGCCCGGCCGCCCGTCGCGGCGTCCGGCGGCGCCGTGTACGCCGCGCTCGGGTCGCTGAACGGCGGCGCCCCGCTGCGCGCCCTCGACCCGGCCACCGGCGCCGTCCGGGCGACGATCGACCTGCCCGGCGGCCTCGAACCGGGTTTCGTGTGGGGAGCGCAGGGTCCGGTGGTCTTCTGCAGGTCCTCCGCCGCCGGCCGCGCCCTGATCGCGGTCGACGCGGCGGCGCGGAAGGTCCTCTGGTCGCACCGGGGGGAGGGTGTGGAGGACGACATGGTCACCGTCCCGCCCGCCGGGGGCCTGGTGTTCCGGACCGACCGGACCGGGACCGTGCACGCCCACGCGGTCGCGGACGGCACCGAGCGGTGGCGGGTCCCGACCGACGCCGCCGCCGGGGGCCGGCCGGTGATCGCGGCCGGGGACGCCGTCTACGTGTCAGGCGGCTACCTGTACGCGCTGGACGCCGCGACCGGGCGCCGGCGCTGGGCGTTCGCCACCGGGAGGGACGGGCGGGCCGCCGTCCGGGGCGGCGACGTCTTCGTCACGCTGCCCCGCCTTACCGCGCTCGACGCGCGCACCGGCGCGCCGCGCTGGCAGGTGGAGGCGGGCGGGACGCTCGGGCGCCTCGCGATCTGCGCGGATCTGCTGCTCGCCGTGGACCTCGACAGGGAGCGTCCCGCCGTGCACGGCTGGGAGGCGGGCACGGGGAAGCGGCGCTGGGAGTATCCGCTCCCCGCGGACGAGGGCGGGAACCCGTACCGCTCCGTCGAGACCGCTGGAGACGTGTTCGCGATCCGCCACGGTTCGGCGATCGCCGCCTTCCAGGTCACCTGACCCGGCGCCGCCCTGGGAGTAACCCTGTACTTACGGTCCGGGGCGCGCCGTTCTAAGCTCGACACCGACGACCCGAAGGAGCGGTATGACCCTGAGCGTGGACGAGGCGGGCCGGGCGCTCGCCGACCCGAAGGCGTACGCCGATGAGGCCCGGCTGCACGAGGCGCTCGCGCTGCTCCGGCGGGAGGCGCCGGTGCAGTGGGTGGAGCCGCCGGACTACAACCCCTTCTGGGCGGTCACGAAGCACGCCGACGTGATGGAGATCGAGCGGAACCACGAGATCTTCCTGAACGGGCCGCGGCCGCTGCTCGCCACCGCCGAGTTCGACGAGCTGAACCGGGAGCGCGCGGAGCAGGGCATCGCGCTGCGCACGCTGATCCACATGGACAACCCCGACCACCGGGTGATCCGGGCGATCGGCGCGGACTGGTTCCGGCCGCGCGCGATGCGGGCGCTCGAACCGCGCGTGAAGGAGCTGGCGAAGCGGTACGTCGACCGGATGGTGGAGCTCGGCGGCGAGTGCGACTTCGCCCGGCAGGTCGCGGTGCACTTCCCGCTGTACGTCATCCTGTCGCTGCTCGGCCTGCCGGAGAGCGACTTCGACCGGATGCTGAAGCTGACGCAGGAGCTGTTCGGCGGGGACGACGACGAGCTGCAGCGCGGCCAGACGAACGAGGAGAAGCTGCAGGTCCTGCTGGACTTCTTCGCCTACTTCCAGGGGCTGACGGAGGAGCGCCGCAAGCACCCGACCGACGACCTGGCGTCCGCCATCGCGAACGCGCGGATCGACGGGGAGCCGCTGAACGACTTCGACACCGCGTCCTACTACGTCATCATCGCGACGGCCGGGCACGACACGACCAGCGCGACGATCGCGGGCGGCCTCCAGGCCCTCATCGAGCATCCCGAGCAGCGGAAGCGGCTCGCGGACGACCCGGGCCTGATGCCCCTCGCCGTGGACGAGATGATCCGCTGGGTCACCCCGGTGAAGGAGTTCATGCGGACCGCGGCCCGCGACTACGACCTGCGCGGCGTGACGATCCGGGAGGGCGACGCGGTGCTGCTGTCCTACCCGTCGGCGAACCGCGACGAGGACGTGTTCGACGACCCGTTCTCCTTCGACGTCGGGCGCGACCCGAACAAGCACCTGGCGTTCGGGTTCGGCGTGCACTACTGCCTGGGCGCGGCGCTGGCCCGCATCGAGGTCCGCGCCTTCTTCGAGGAGCTGCTGCCGCGGCTGCGCTCGATCGAGCTCGCGGGTCCGGCGGAGAGCATCGCGACCACGTTCGTCGGCGGGCTGAAGCGGCTGCCCATCCGCTACTCGCTGGACTGACACCCGCCGCCCGATACCGGCCCGCCTGGCACCAGCCGCCCGGCACCCGCCGTCCTGACACCCGCCGTCCTGACAGGAGAGCCCCAGTGCAGATCGACGCCGCGGTGCTGCGCGCCGCAGACGCCCCCTACACGATCGAGCGCGTCGAGCTCGCCGACCCCGGTCCGGGCGAGATCGTCGTCCGGATCGCGGGCGTCGGGATGTGCCACACCGACCTGCTCGGGCGGGTGCCGGGCGACCTGGTCGCGAAGCCGGTGATCCTCGGGCACGAGGGGTCCGGCGTGGTCGAGGCGGTGGGGCCGGACGTCACCGGCGTCACCGAAGGTGACCACGTGGTCATGTCGTTCGACTCGTGCGGGTCCTGCGCGAACTGCCGCGACGCGGTGCCCGGCGCGTGCCCGCAGATGGCCGCGCTGAACATGATCGCGGTCCCGCTGGACGGGCGGCCCCGCGCCACGGACGCCGGCGGGAACGCGGTCGGCAACCGGTGGTTCGGGCAGTCGTCGTTCGCGTCGCACGCCCTCGGCACGGTGCGGAACGTCGTCCCGGTGACCAAGGACGTGCCGATCGAGAGGCTCGGGCCGCTCGGCTGCGGCGTGCAGACCGGCGCCGCGTCCGTGCTGATCTCCCTCGGCGTCCGGGCCGGCGACAGTATCGCGGTGTTCGGCGCGGGCGCGGTCGGGCTCGCCGCCGTGATGGCCGCGAAGGTCGCGGGCGCCACCACGATCGTCGCGGTCGACCTGAACGACGCGCGCCTCGACCTGGCCCGCGAGCTCGGCGCCACGCACACGGTCGACGGCGCGGACGACGACATCGCGGGCCGGATCCGGGCGCTTTCCGGCGGCGAGGGCGTGCAGTACTCGTTCGACACGACCGCCGTCCCGTCCGTGGTGTCGACCGCCGTCGCGGCGCTGCGCACCACCGGCGTCTGCGGTCTCGTCGGCGTCGGCTCCGAGGAGTACCGGCTCGACCCGAACCTGCTGCTCATGGGCCGGACGGTCAAGGGCATCATCGAGGGGGACGCCGTCCCGCACACCTTCATCCCGAAGATGATCGACCTGTGGCGCAGGGACCTGTTCCCCTTCGACCGCCTCATCGCGACCTACCCGCTCGACCGGATCAACGAGGCCGAGGCGGACGCCGCGTCCGGGAAGGTCGTCAAGCCCGTCCTCCTGCCCGGCTGACCCGCGGGCCGCCGCGACCCGCCGCGGGGCGCCGCGGGTCACCGCACGCGGTGGAGGAGGTCGCGGCCGGAGGCGAGCCGGCGGCAGTTCTCCGCCGCGACCTCGAAGTACCGGTCCCACGTCTCGCCGGTGAGCCACGCGACGTGCGGCATCACGACGACGTTGTCGAGCGCGAGCAGCGGGTTCCCCGGATCGACCGGCTCGCGCTCGAAGACGTCCAGGCCGGCGCCGCCGAGCCGGCCGGACTCCAGCGCCGCGACCAGCGCCGACTCGTCGATCACCGCGCCGCGCGCCGTGTTCACCACGACCGCGCCGGGCGGCAGCAGCGCGAGCCGCTCGGCGTCCAGCAGGTGGTGCGTCTCGTCGGTCAGCGGGATGTGCACCGACAGGACGTCGCTCGCCCGCAGCAGGTCGTCCAGCTCCCGCCAGGCCGGGTCGTCGCGGCGCGGGCGCCGCGAGGTGTACAGGACGCGGGCGCCGACCGCCTCCAGCATCCCGCGCAGCAGCCCCGCGATCTCGCCGCCGCCGAGCAGCCCGACCGTCCGGCCCCGCAGCTCCCCGCCGGCCAGCGACCGGTCGGCGGGCCAGCCCTCGCCGCGCCGCGTCCGCGCGTCGAAAGCGACCAGCTTGCGCAGCGCCGCGAGCGCCAGCAGCAGGCTCGTCTCCGCGACGGCCTGCGCGTTGCGGCCCGGCATGTTCGCGACGGCGATCCCGCGCTCGGCGGCGGCGTCCAGGTCGATGGTGTTCACCCCGGTGCCGAGCTTCTGGACCAGCCGCAGCTTCGGCGCCCGGTCCATGTCGGCGGCGGTCAGCGGCCGCAGCACGTGCCAGATCACCTCGGTGTCCGGCAGCAGCGCGTGGAAGCGGGCGTCGTCCTGCTCGGAGCAGGAGACGATGTCCAGGCCGGGCTCGGTGTGGTCCATGTCGTAGTGCAGCAGCACCCGCATCCTGGTCCCTCTCGGTCGGTTCACGTTCGCTGAACCCGGCGGTCGCGGCCGGTGTCCCGCGGCTATCTTTCCGATCGTGGCGCATGCCGCGAGCCCGGGAAGGGCCGCCCCCGGCGGCCGCGCGGGCGGTGGTTGATCCGCGACGCCCCGGAAAGGGAACCGATATGACGGCATCCTGGCTTCCCGACCTGCCGATCGTCCAGGCGCCGATGGCGGGCGGCCCGTCCACGCCGGAGCTCGCCGCGGCCGTGTCGGACGCGGGCGGGCTCGGCTTCCTCGGCGCCGGCTACAAGACGGCGGACGCCGTGCGCGCCGACATCGACCGGACGCGGGCGCTGACGTCCCGCCCGTTCGGCGTCAACGTCTTCATGCCGTCGCACGACGACGTCGACCCCGCCGCCGTCGCCGCCTACCGGGACGCCCTCGCGCCCGAGGCGCGGCGGCTCGGCGTCGAACCCGGCACCCCGGGGGCCCGCGACGACGCCTACGACGCCAAGATCGCCGTCCTGCTGGCGGACCCGCCCGCCGTCGTGAGCTTCACGTTCGGCTGCCCGGACGCCGCCGTCGTCCGCGCCTTCCAGGAGCGCGGCACCACCGTCGTCGTCACCGTGACCACCGCCGAGGAGGCCCGGCTGGCGTCCGCCGCCGACGCGCTGTGCGCGCAGGGCACCGAGGCGGGCGGGCACCGCGGCTCGTTCACCAACACCTTCGACGGCGCGCTCGCGCTCCGCGACCTGCTCCGCGACGTCCTCGCGGTCACGGACCTCCCCGTCATCGCCGCCGGCGGCCTCGGCACGCCGGACGACGTCGCCGGCGTCCTCGCCCTCGGCGCCGTCGCCGCCCAGCTCGGCACGGTGTTCCTGCGCTGCCCGGAGAGCGGCGCGAGCGCCGTGCACAAGGCCGCGCTCGCCGACCCGCGCTTCACGTCCACCGCGATGACCAGGGCGTTCAGCGGACGTCCCGCGCGCGGCCTGGTCAACCGCTTCCTCGCCGAGTACTCCGCCGGCGCGCCCGCCGCCTACCCGGACGTCCACTACGTGACGTCGCCGCTGCGCAAGGCCGCCGCCGCGCAGGGCGACCCGGACATCCCCAACCTCTGGGCCGGGACCGCCTTCCGCGCCGCCGCCGAGACCCCGGCCGCCGACCTCGTCGGGCACCTGGCGTCCCGCCTCTGACGCGCGCTTCGCGTCCGGCCCTTGAGCCGCGCCTCCTCGCGGCCGGGCCGCACCCGGCCGGGCCGCGCCCAGCGGGGCCGTGTCAGCCGACGGGGTCGTCCCGCAGGCCGCGCGGGTGGCAGGCCACGTGCCGGCCGTCGCCGGTCAGCCGGGCCGGGCGGACGAGGTGGTCGGTGCCGTAGCCGCGGCGCTGCTGGTAGACCCAGAAGGCGGCGCGGGCCCGGCCCGTCCAGCGGTCGAAGATCATGACCTCGCGGGTGCCGGCGTCGCCGGTCGCGTTGACGACGAGGTCGCCTGCGGCGAGCCGGGCGGGCGGCACGCGGTCGCAGTAGGACGCGAGCAGCGACGCGGAGTTGGGGCCGGGCGCGGGCAGGCCGAGCGCCATCGCGGCGTACCCGGACCCGTCCGCCCGGTAGCCCTGGTAGCTGGCCGCTTGGCCGTACGGGACCCGCTGCCGCGTGCGGGGGTGCCAGCTTTCGGCGCGCGCGATGACGTCGTGGCGGTAGACGGTGCGAGCGGGCGCGTGGGTCGAGCGCGCGGGCGCCGCGGCCTGGCGTCCGCCGTCGCTCGCGGGCTCCTGAGCATTGGTGTGCAGGGTCGTCCCGAGGATGACGCCGGCCGCGCCTGAGACGAAGGTGCATCCCACCGCCGCTCCGATCAGCAGCCCTCGCGGAACCCGCTTCCGCGCCGCGGGCGGGGGCGCGGGCTCCCGCGCTGAGAGCGGCTCTGCGGGCGTGGTGGGGGCGCCGGGCTGGCCGGCGGTGTCGCCCGCCGGCTCCCGTTCATCGGCGTGCGCCGTCTCGGGCACCGCGTCCGCTGTCTCGGGCGCCGTCTCGGGCGCCGCCTCCGGTGCCGCCTCCGGCGCCGCGTCAGCCGTCGCGGACGGCGCCGACGCGCGGGCGTGGTCGGCGACCTCCCAGAGGGCCTCCAGGCGGTGCCGGTCGGCGCCGCACACCCGCGCGAGGGCCGTCACCGCGGACCGGGGGATCGGCGTCTCGCCGCCCAGCCAGCGGCTCCACGACGACCTGCTGGCGTGCGTCCGGCGCTCCAGCGCGCGCAGGTCGTGCCCGGACGCCTCCTTCAGGCCGCGCAGCTCGGTGAGCAGGACGCGCACCGCGTCCGGCAGGTCGTCGGGCAGCGGCGCCGGCGGGCGGCTTCGGCTCATCGGTGCATCTCCTGTAGGTCAGGCCGCCGCCCGGCAGCGGGCGGCGGACAGCGCCCAGGGCCTGTCGCGGCCGCCCATTATGCCCAGTTCCCTCGCGGGAAATGCCGGAACAACGATCGTCGCCCAGCGTTTCCGGCGCGCCGCGAAGGGTGATCGGCGTGCTGTCCCAGCGGGGTTCCGATGTCCCGTCCGGAGCCGGTCCGGATCGCTGTCTCAGCAGGTCACAGCCGTCTCCCCGTCTCGTTGTCCCAACCTCGCCGCCGGGTCTGCGAATGGCGCCCGGTGATCCCTAATGTCTCCGGCGTCGATCAACGAACCCCCTTCACGGCGTCCTCGCGGACGCAATTCGACGACCATTCACGGAGGTTTATCAATGGCTTCCCCTCGGGCCATCCTCATCGGGGTCAGCTCCCTCGCGCTGGCCGCCGGCACCGCCGCCGGGCTGGCCGGGACGGCGTCCCCGGCCGGGCAC
>NZ_JBEYYT010000034.1:0-24471 GCF_040645715.1 Spirillospora sp. NPDC046719
CGCGTCGACGCCGCCGCCGACCGCCACCGCCCCCACCTCCCCACCGGCCGCGCCTCGGCCCGGCCCGAAGGTGACCCGGCCGACGACCGCGCCGTCCAAGACCGTCACCGCGTTCGCCCGGTGCATGCGGGCGCACGGCGTCGACGTCCCCGACAACGTGAGCACCTGGACGCCCCCGCCCGGCGCCGACAAGGCCAAGACCCAGGCGGCCCTGCTGGCCTGCATGAAGGCGTTCTCCACACCCTGACCGGGCCGCGCGGATCGACGCGGTGCGAGGCGGACCGCCCGCGCACCGCGCCGCCGCGTGCCCGGCCGGTCAGGCGGCGGTGCCGGCGGCCCGGGGAGTGATCTCGCGGATGAAGGCGGCCACCTCCTTGATGGCCTCGTGCCCTTCGGGGACGGCACCGGCGAAGGCCGCGAACACGTGGACCTGGTTCTCCCAGATCTGGAGGCGGTGCGGGACGTCGGCGGCGGCGAGCCGCTCCGTCATCAGCTCCGCGTCGTAGCGGAGCGCCTCGCGGGAGCCGGCGACGATGAGGACCGGCGGCAGGCCCCGCAGGTCCCGGTCGCACGGGGACGGCAGCGGGCCCGGGTCCATCCCGGCCAGGAGCAGGCGGTTCAGCTTCTTCAGGCGGTGGACGGGCACGTAGGCGTCGCGGCGGGTGAACTCGTAGGACGCGCGGCCCTCGTGGTCGAGGTCCACCAGCGGGGACAGCGCGACGATCCCGGCGGGCTTCGGCAGGCCGTTCTCCATGGCGGTGAGGGCGGTGGTGAAGGCGAGGAAACCGCCCGCCGAGTCGCCCGCGATGACGATGTCGTCCGGCGCGTGCCCCTGCTCCAGCAGCCATGCGTAGGCGCTGAGGGCGTCCGCCATCGAGATGACGAGGGACGATCCGGGAAGCTGCCGGTAGGCGACGGAGAAGGCGACCGCGCCGGACCGCGAGGCGATCCTCGCGACCAAGCCGCGGTGCGTGCGCAGGCCGCAGCAGAAGAAGCCGCCACCGTGCAGGTAAAGCACCACGCGTCCCGAGTCGGCGCCATCGGGGCGGATCCATTCGCCGTGGAAGCCGTCCAGGTCGACGCGTTCGACGCGGGTGCCGCGCTCCGGGCGCATCAGCAGCGGCGCCGCCCAGTCCAGGACGACCGCGAGGCGCAGCATGAGCCGGGTCAGCGGGCTGTAGAAGAACACCGGCCGGACGAAGACCTTCATGAAAAGCGCGAACCTGCGCGCCTTCCCACTGGTGTCGGGACGATGCTCGATAACACGTTCCATGCGGACTCCTCAGCGCAGGGCGCGCACACCCGACCGCCCGGGAAATGGACGCAGCGCAGCGTACAGCAGGAATCCGCACCGTCCGGAAAATGCTCACCGGGCTTCAAGAAAACGGTTCGGAATCCGCACCCCCGCAACACCTTCGGAGAAACGCTCGCCCCGCCCCGGACGGGCTGTGTTAAGTGGTCGCATGGGCAAGAAGAGACCGGCGTGGCAGAGCCGGCTGGCCGGCTTCGGCAGCGGCCCGGACGACGCGGGCGGCGAGCGGCGGATCACCCCGCAGGCCGTCCGGGACCGCAAGTTCGCGACGACCCGCCTCACGCAGGGGTACGCCGTCGAGGAGGTCGACGCGTTCCTCGACCTGGTGACCAACGAGCTGGCGCGGCTGATCCGGGAGCGCGACGAGGCGCGGGCCGCCGCGCGGTGGCCGCGTGAGGGGCAGGTCCCGTGAGCGGTCTCAGGCCCGGTCGCCTCGTCCGGCCGCCTCGTTCCGCAGGGCCGCGTACCGCATCGCCGCCGCGCTGCGCGGCACCGGCGGCGGCTGGACGGCCCGCCGCGGCTCGACGACCGGGGCGGGCAGGACCGGCGCGGCCCACGCGTCGCGCCGCGGAGCGAACGGCGACCGCTCGGGAACGGCGGCCTCCTCGGCGGCCGGTTCCCCGGCCAGTTCCCCGGCGGGCTCCTCCCGCTCGTGGCGCGGGATCAGGAAGACCGACGCCGCCGCCAGGACCAGCCCCACCGCCGACAGCGCGAACTTGCGGGGCGTCTCCGGCCACGGCTGCCCGTACACCATGATCCCGCCGAGCCAGAGCGACGCCTTGGACCCGACCGCCAGCATGATGATCACCACGGACAGCCGGCAGCGCTGCAGCCCGATCTGCGCCAGCCCCGCCCCGAGCAGCCCCGCGACGACGACGATGTAGAGGTGCGGCGTCCGCAGCACCTCCTGCCACGCCGACGGGTCGTGCCGCAGGAGCCGGGCGATGGCCGCGCCGGAGCTCTCCGCGCACCCGACGAGCGCCCCCGCGCCCAGCCCGAACGCGACGCCCGTGACGCGCTTGGCGTGCCGCCCGTCCACCGGGCTGTCGCGCACGACGAACAGCCACATCGGGAACACCAGCGACGGCCCGATGAGCAGCGCGACCTTCCACAGCGGCGCGTGCGGGTCCCACGGACCGGCCGACCCGGCGGGGACGGTGCCGCGCAGCAGCCCGCCTGCGGCCGCGAACGCCAGCAGCGCCAGGACGAGCACCGCCAGCGCCCCCAGCTCGCCAGGCGTCACCCGCTCCCGGAAGTTGGTGACCGCCACGAGCAGCAGCACCACCATGACCGGCCCGTACATCGGCACCACCGCGCTGACCGGGATCCGCGTCAGCACGATGCTCTGCACGACCATCCCGCCGATCAGCAGGCCCAGCCCGACCAGCCACGCGGGGCTGGACGCCAGCGTCCACGTCGTGTGCAGGAACCGGGCCCCGGTGAGCCGCGGCATCCGGCGACCCGTGACCTTGAAGACCGTGAAGCCCGCGACATAGGCGACCGGTGCCGCGACGGCAAGAGCAAGCGCCCCCATGGCCGCTCCTTAGACTGAGGCCGATATTCGGCCAGTGTGCGTGTTAACACAGGCTTCTCACAAGGGAGTCGCCCGCGAAATCGCCGCCACGGCGGAATCCCGATCGCTTTTTATAAGAAAGCGATAAAACCCGGCGCACCGCCGGCCCCGCGGCGCGCCGGCCTTTCCCGTTCCGCTCAGCCGACCGCCGTGCCGGGGTCGTCGAGCCAGACGTGCTGGCCGTCCGGCGTCACCGTCACCCCGAAGCGGGACGCGTCCGGCGCGCCCGCCGCCGTCCACCGCTCCCTGGTCTCGTGAAGGACCGTCTGCGGCAGGCGCTGACCCTGCAGCGGCATGAACCAGGACGGATCGGTGAACCGCCCCTCGGCGGTGCCGTCCGCCCCCACGGTGAGCACGGCCAGCGGCCCGTCCGGATGGAACGTCGCGGCCCACGGCACCACGATCATCCCGCCCGGCTTGGTCTGCTCGACCCACGCGTAGGGGACGGTATGCGCCGCAGCGGTCGCGATCACCCGGTCGAACGGCGCATGCGCGGGCGCACCCTGCTCCCCGTCCCCGCTGATCACGACCACGCCGGGAAGCCCGGCCGCCCGCAGCGCGCCCCGCGCGTGCTCGGCGACCTCCGGATCGACCTCGACAGTGACCACCTCGGCGCCCAGCCCGGCGAGGCACGCGGCGTTGTACCCGGTCCCCGTCCCGATCTCCAGAACGCGCATGCCGCTCTCGACACGCAGCGCGGCGATCATCCGCGCCATCATCGACGGCCCCGTCGACGAGGACGTGGGCCACATCCCGTCCTTCACCTTCGTGGCGATCGGCTCGTCCGACTCCACGAGCCGCGCCCATTCCTCGGGCTCGTCGGCGCGCGACAGCGTCACGAACCGTCCGTCCCGCACCACCCACACCGTCTCCGGAATGAACAGCCCCCGATCGACGGGCGGCAGCCCGGCGAACCCGCTCACGCTTTCCCGGTCCCATTGCAGGACCCGCAGGTGATCTTCTGCGTCTTGCTGTCGAGAGTGACTTCCGTCCACCCCTTGCCGCCGCATGCCCCGCAGGCCTGCGGGTTTCCATGCTTTCCCATCTACCGGCTCCTTCCATTGCTGTTCTTCTCGAAATGGGCCCCGCCCGCCCGGCGGTGTGGGGGAACGATGCGCCGCCCCTGGGGGGACACGGGCGGCACCGGCCCGCCGGACGGGCGGGTGTCTACAGGGCCAGCCGCGCCCACACGACCTTGCCCAGGCCCCCGTCCAGGTGCCGGTATCCGCACCCGCCCGACGCGAGGGAGCGGACCATCATCAGGCCCCGGCCGTCCTCGGCGTCGAAGTCCGCCTTCGGGACGACCGGCGGCGCGTGCGACGGGTCCCACACCCGGAACTCGATCGCGCCGGCCAGCCGCGTCACCCACGCCTGGATCTCGTGCCCCTCGACGGCGTGCACCACGGCGTTGGTCGCCAACTCGGACATGATCGTCCGCCCGATGTAGTCGTGTCCCGCGAGCCCCCACTCCTCGCACGCCTGCGTGACGAGCGTCCGCGTCAGATACACGCTCTCCGGATAGGCATGCCACCGAAGCGTGAACTCGTCCCGCGAACAAGAATTACCCCGTATGCCCGAATTGCCGTCCATAACACCCACCTTTCCCGGCCGAACTCGCCCCCACTGTGACGCCACGAATTAGGCTTGTCGCGTTTCGTTCAGCGATCCCCAAACTAAGGATCTTGAATGGCCCGCGCCGACCGCCTCGACCCGGACCACAACCTGTGGCACTGGATAGCCGTTGACCTGCGAGTTTGGCGTCTCGAACGCAACCTCTCACAGGCCGAAGTAGCCGAGATCTGCAAGGTCGATAATTCGACGGTTTCGAACTGGGAATCGGGCGGAGCCAAACTTCCCCAGGAGCGCGCCGATATTCTCGACCGCGTTTGGCGCACTCGCGGGCACTTTGCCCGACTTCGCCGCCTCGCCGAGAGCAGCCATGACCCGAACTGGTTCCACCAGTTCACCTCCTACGAGCAGCGCGCGACTGCGGTCAGTCCCTACTCCGCACTTACGATCCACGGTCTCCTGCAGACTCCTGACTACGCACGCGCCCTGGTCGTCGGGGGCCAGAACGTCAAGGACGTAGACGCCGCGGTCAGCGAGCGGATGGCAAGGCAGGAAATCCTCGACGCGCCACATCCGCCGACTCTCTGGGTGCTGATAAAAGAGTCCGTCCTATGGGACTGCGTGGGCGCACCTGCGATCATGCGTGCACAACTCGCCCACTTGCTCGACATGAGCCGACGCAACAACATCATCGTCCGCGTCATCCCTCGATCCATCGGAGCGCACCCCGGAGTCGACGGCGCGTTCACGCTCCTCGAAGTGGACGGTGCGGGCGTGGCATGGTCAGCGGCGGTCGGTGGCGGTCGCTTGATCACCGACCCTGCAAAAGTCCGCGACTACCAGGTACAGTATGACCGAATTGGCGCTGATGCCCTGTCAAGAGATTCCACGAGGGATCTCATAATCAAGGTCATGGAGGCCATGCAGTGAGCGAGCCGATTTGGCGCAAGTCGACCAGGAGCGGCACCGGCGGTGCCGGTGGCGAAGAGTGCGTGGAGGTTGCCGCGCTCGCCGAAGAGCGGGGAATCCGGGACAGCAAGGCACCCGAAGCCGGACACCTCACCCTCTCACTCGACACCTTCGCCCAGCTCATCGACCGGGTGAAGCGCGGCGACCTGAACATCTAACCTCCACGCCCAACGCGCGCCGCCTCGCCTTCGACCTACCGTGACAAGCGGACCGGCCGAAGGCGAGGCCCGTCCAAGGACGTCCACCAACGGATGGAGAGCGCGCAGTGAGCCAGCCCATTTGGCGCAAATCCAGCCACAGCGGTTCGGGCGCTGGCGGAGGTCAGGACTGTGTTGAGATCGCCTTCCTCGCCGGGGGACGAGGAATCCGGGACAGCAAGGCGCCCGACGCCGGTCACCTCACCCTCTCCCCCGACGACTTCGCCCAGCTCATCGACCGCGCCAAGCGCGGCGACCTGAACATCTAACCCCCGCGCCCAACGCACGCCGCCTCGCCTTCGACCTACCGTGACAAGCGGACCGGCCGAAGGCGAGGCCCGTCCAGGAACGTCCACCAATCGGATGGAGAGCGCGCAGTGAACGAGGCCATTTGGCGGAAGGCGCACCGAAGTGGCACCGGCGGTGCTGGCGGGCAGGACTGCGTGGAGGTCGCCGCGCTCGCCGAAGGACGAGGAATCCGGGACAGCAAGGCTCCGGACACCGGGCACCTTGTCCTCTCCCCCACCGGCTTCGCCCAGCTCATCGACCAGGTTAAGCGCGGCGACCTGAACATCTAACCTCCATGCCCAACGCGCGCCGCCTCGCCTTCGACCTGCCGTGACAAGCGGACCGGCCGAAGGCGAGGCCCGTACCCGCAGGTCCATCAACCGCCTACAGCACACCGCTACCGGCGAAGCATCGCCCGAGCCTGATCGGCTGCCGGTGTGCGCCCGTGGCAGGCGTGGGTGCCTGCTGTCGCTGCTGCTGTCAGCCTTCGCGAGTCAGGCGACCTTGATGGAGTGGGGGCCGACGCTGACGGTGATGTCCACGTGTCCGCCGAGTGCGGTGGCGTAGGCGCGGAGTGTCTCCAACTCCATGGCTTCGATGTCGCCGTTCTCGATCTGTGAGACCCGGGACTGTGAGACACCGAGGATCTGGGCGACCTCGGTCTGTGTCTTGCCGACGGCCTTGCGAAGTTCCTTGAGATGGTGGCCGGCGACGTAGGCGTCCAGTTCGGCGCGCGCGAGCCTGCCGCTCGGGCTCGGCCAGTTCCGGGTTACGGCGGTGTGCTTCGGCCTTGATGTCCTGCCAGCGGCGTCCGGTGCTCATCGTCCGCCCTCCTTGTCCTTCGCGGCTCCGGTCCGGGTCGAAGACGAACAGCATGCGGATCTCCGGCCGCCCACGGCTTCCGGGCTGCATCTGGGTTGCTGTCACGCCTTCGACCTATCGTGAGCGGGCTCCATCATTAGCAGGGTGTGGCCCGACCGGCTGCTCCGTTTGAAGGGTTCCCTCATGTCCGAGTTGATCTCCCTTGAGGTGGGAGGCGCCCAAGGGCGCGCGGTCAACGGACCGCACCTTGTCGTCCGTCCCGGTTCCTTCTTCTGCGGCGGCGTCCTGGTCGAGCGCTCCGGGCAGGACGCCGCGTGAGCGGCATCGCGCTGCGGCCGACCACGCCCGCCGACAGTGAGTTCTGCTTCCAACTGCACGAGGCCGCGATGGGTGACTACGTCGCCGCCATCTGGGGGTGGGACGAGCAGGACCAGCGGGACTACCACACGCGCGGGTTCGACCCCGGCCACTGGCAGATCATCACCGCCGACGGGGCCGATATCGGCATGCTCAGCGTCGAGTACCGCGCTACCGAGGTGTACCTCGGCCGCATCGAGGTCCATCCCAAGCACCAAGGACGCGGCATCGGCACCCGCCTCATCACCGCGCTCCTGGACGAGGCCGAGCAGCAGGGCAAGGACCTGGTCCTGGACGTGCTCGCGGTCAACCACCGTGCGCACGCCCTCTACCAGCGCCTCGGCCTACGGGAAGTGGCACGCCACGGCGACGCCGACATCAAGATCAGAATGCGCTCCACCCGTCCGCCCGGGTGACCATCACGACCGGCACATTCAAGCAGCTTCAGTGTCTTCGCCGGCGGCTTCGTCCGGCTCGTTGATCAGGTGAAGCGCGGTGGCCCGGCTGACGGGTTACCGACCCGGCCGCCCTTGTGGCCGGGCGGGGGCCGGGCTTACCTTCCGGTCATGATCGCGCGGTTGTGGGGGCTCGCCCTGCTTCTGGCGACGGTGGTCGCCGACTGGCTCGCCGTGGTGGTGGTCCTGACCATGACGAGGGGCGCCCTGGTCGTCGCGCACGTCGATGACTGCAGCCGAGGCCGAGGAGGCATGTGCTCGGGAACGTGGACGGACGCGGGTGGGCGGCTCGAGTCCGGTGAGATCCTCGGGGTGGGGCACTCCAAGGGTCGGCCAGGACACGCGGGTGCATCTGGGGGCGCTCGGGCCGATCGCGCAGGGAGCCTGGGGGGTGGTCGCCGGAGTCGTCACGCTGGCCGCGGTGGCCGACCTCGCCCTGATCGTTGTCGCTTGATGGGTCTGGCGCCACAGGGACGCCGTGCGGTGAAACACCGGGGGACGTGCCTCAGCGGAGGTCGAGCGCTGTGAGCGGCGCGTGCTTCGCGGCGGGGCCGGCGTGAACCCCAGCGCGTGTGCGGGATGCGGGTCGCGTCCGCGGGGATGGCGGTGAGTGCCGTACCCGATAGGACAGGGGGACGTTCGTGGTGTTATCGGCTCTGTATGCCTGGTGGTGTGTCGGAGCGGGGTGGCGCAGGTCAGTGGCGTAGTGCCGTCGTGGCGTTTTGGAGCAGGTGGACGAGGCTGTCGCGTTGGGTGCTGGGCCAGGAGCTGAAGCGCGTGGTCAGGGTGGTGTTGATGGCCTGCTGGAACTTGCCGGTGACCGCTTCGCCCTGGGCGGTGAGGTGGACGCGGCTCACCCGGCGGTCGTCGGGGTCGGGTTGGCGGGTGAGCAGGCCGCGTCGCTGAAGCCGGTCGACCAGGCCGGTGATGTTGGTCTTGTCGCAGTGCAGCAGGGTCGCAAGCTCGCCGAAGGACGGCTGCAGGTGCTGGGCGAAGCACAGCAGTTGCGCCTGCTGGGGGGTCAGCCCTAGCCGGCGGCTTGCTGTGCTGAACAGACCGTCGATCTCCATGAAGACGCCGATCAGCGTCTCGACGAGTTCGTCATCGGATGCGTCGGCCATGCGGGAAGTCTACTGCCTGGACAGTTGACACTCTCAACCAAGTTAGTCGATACTCTGGACTATCCATACAGTCGACTAATTGGAGTGGCCATGCGCACCGTGGATCGGGTCGCGGTCGTCACCGGCGGATCACGCGGCATCGGGCGGGCGATCAGCGATCGGCTCGCCGCGGCGGGGATGGATGTCGTCATCGGCTCTCGCGATCAGGAGACGGCCGCGCGGGCCGTGGCCCAGATCAAGGACGCGGGCGGGCAGGCCACCGCGGTCCGCACCGACATCACCCGCCCCGAGGCCGTCAAGGAGCTGTTCGACGCGGCCGAGAGCCGGTACGGGCATGTGGACGTGTGGGTGAACAACGCCGCCCCGGCGACCGCCGGGCCGCTGGCCCGCACCACCGATGACGACTTCGACCAGTACCTGCACGCCAACGTACGGGCCACGTTCGTCGCACTGCGCGAGGCCGCACGGCGCATCAGCGACCACGGCCGGATCATCCTGATCTCTTCGGCCCTCACGGTGTCACCGCTGCCGGGCATGGCACTGCTGGTCGCCGGCAAAGCCGCCGGCGACCAGCTCGCCCGTACGCTGGCCTGGGAGGTGGGCTCCAGGTCCGTCACGGTCAACAGCGTCCTGCCCGGCCTGACCCGCACGGACGTCATCGCCACCGTGCCTCCGCACGTCATCGACGACGCCATGGCCCGCACACCGCTGGGCCGCCTGGGCGAACCCGATGACATCGCCGAGGTCGTCGCGTTCCTGGCCTCCGACGCCGCCCGTTGGATCACCGGCCAGACCATCAACGCCGCCGGAGGCATGATCTAGCAAGCCGGCGGGGCGGATCGAGGAGCGAGCGGCGCAGGTCTTGGAGTTGCCGGAGCCCGGCCGGTCTCATGGTCAGGCCACGCCGACCGCGGGATCTGCGCCTGCTTCGGCAGCGAGCAGGACCTGTTCCGCAAGGTCATGGCGCTCTACGGGACGGCGCCACCGCACACCGGGCGCCGGGCGTACTGATCTTCCTGCCGCGTCACCGCGTGCTGCGGAGCATCTCCGCGAGCCGGGACATCGTGTCGTCGTCGCGCTTGTAGTGGGTCCACTTGCCGATGCGCGTGGACCGTACGAGGCCAGCGCGCTCCAAGGTGGCCATATACGACGAGACCGTCGACTGCGCCAGCCCCGACTTCGCCTGCAGATGGCTGACGCAGACCCCGAATTCGTCGCGATCGGCGATCGGCTCCCACTGCGCGAACTCCCGATGAGGGTCCTGAAGCCAGTTCATGATCTGCAACCTCGCCGGGTTCGCCAGGGCCTTCAGGACCTCGACCGCGCCTTCGAGGTCACCTGGCCCCGGGTCCGTCGCGGGCGGCTTCGCCATGACGGCTCCTCTCTCGCATCCATGCACCACTATATCTCGATGTGACGCGCCGAGCTGGGCCTCGCGGTCCTCATGCCGGACGCGAAGGCGATCGAGCGCCGATGGGTGCGGCGAGCCCGCACTCCGGGCAACACATTGACGCATCGCGATCCGTCGATATGATGACTCCGGTCACCGCCCGACGCCGGTGTGACCGGTACTCCCGCCGGCCGCCTCTCGCGAGCGTCGGGCCCTCACAGGAAAGAGTGCGTGATGTCCGCTACCGGTAAGCCGTTGATCGTCGTCTCGGGCGCGACCAGCAAGCAGGGCAGGAGTGTCGCCACCTCCTTGCTCGAGAGCGGAAGGTTCCGGGTGCGCGCCCTGACGCGGAACGCCGGCTCACTCCAGGCTCGGAACCTGGCGATGAAGGGCGCGGAGCTCTTCTCCGTTCCCCTGGAGCCGGATCACCAGCGCGAGTTCGTGCAGGCGTTCCGCTCGGCCGATGGGGCCTTCCTCATGACGCCGCCCGTCGCGCCGCCGTCGACCGACGAACTCCTCCTTGGTCGCCAGCTCGCCGATGCGGCGGTCGAGGCCGGTGTGGGGCACATCGTCTTCAGCGCGCTCGAGAATGTCCAGGAGAGGTCGTCGGGCACCAAATATGCCCCGCACTTCACCGACAAGGCGCTCATCGCAGAGCATATTCGGACCCTGCCCATCGCGCACACCTTCGTCATGCCCGCGTTCTTTTACACGAACGCACTGGAGTACTACGCGCCACGATTCGATGGCGATACGGTGCTCATGCCCTTCTACCTGCCCGAACACTTCCGTGCTCCGTTCGTCGACCCGCTCACCGCGACAGGACCGGCCGTCCTCCAGGTGTTCTCCGACCCCAGCGCCTACCTCGGCGCCTCCCTGCCGGTCGTCGGCGACGTCATCTCCCCCGCCGAAATGGTCGACTCCTTCTCCCGGGTCACCGGCCTCAAGGCCGAATATCGGAGCGCCTGTTCCCGGGAAGAACTGCTCACCTACTTCCCCGAACTGGGAGAGAACCCTCTGCTGGTCGACGAGATCCTCGGCATGGCCGAGTATGCGGTGGAGTTCGGGTACTACCGGGATGACCGTGACATGCAGTGGAGCCGGAGCATCGACTCCGGCGCACTGAGCTGGGAGGAATTCCTTCGCGCGACCGATTGGCGCGGTTCCCGGGTTTCTTTCGGTGCCTCCGGTCAGGACGGCTCGTAGGGGCCCTCGACGATCGTCCAGGGGCGCATGAGGTCGTCGTCCTCGTGTTCGAGGATGTGGCAGTGCTGGATGTACGTCGCCGGGAACTCGGTGCCGCTGGCGGGGATCGACGCGATCCGGCCCATCGGCGGGTCGAAGCCGTCGATGACGATCCGGGTCACCGACTCCGGATAGACCTTGACGGTGTCCTTCCAGGAACGCGCCTCGTCCGGATCGGGCGGGCTCGGCGGGCCGGTGACGTAGCGCTCCAGCACCGGCCTCTCCTCGGGCCTGCGGCCGCCGCCGAGCCATGCCTCGAAGGCGTGCCGGTAGGCGGTCGCGTCGATCGGCTGCCGGTTCAGCACCTGGAAGTTGACGAGGTGGACGTGCATCGGGTGGGCCTCGTGGTTCGGGTTGACGTACTCCCAGATCTCGGACGAGCCCGCCTTGACGAAGTCCTCGCACGGCGCCATGAACGGGACGCCGTTGAACGTCATGCTGTGGAAGAGGGCCTTCTGGTACACGACCCATTCGCGGCGGCGGGTACCCCGTTTCAGCCGGATCGGCGCGACGGGGCGGACGGCGAGTTCCGCGGGCGGGGTCGTCGGGTCCGCGCCGCCGGACGTCCGTCCGGTCACCCGGAACCGCATGATCCCGGAGATCTCCGGTCCGCCGCCGGAGGGGTAGTGGACGGGCGCGTTGTAGTTCGTCAAGGTGACGTTCGCGCCCGGGGGAAGCCCGCCGAAGTCGATGATCAGGTCGTACCGCTCGGCCGGCGATATGAGGAAGTTCAGCATCTGCAGCGGGGAGCGGAGGCCGCCGTCCGTGCCGATCAGCCAGAACGGCAGGAACTCCTTCCCGTCGGTCTGGAAACGCAGCCGCCAGAAACGTTCGTTGGAACCGTTGAGAATGCGCAGCCGGTAGCGGCGGGGCCGCACCTCCAGATAGGGATATGCCTTCCCGTTGACGACGGGGGTGTCCGCGCCTTCCACGCGGGGCATGGTGTAGGCGAGCGAACCGTCCTCGTTGAACGTCCGGTCCTGGAGGACGAGCGGGACCTCGAACTCGCCGCGCGGGAGGCCGAGCCGCTCCTCGGCGGGGTCGTCGACCAGCCAGAGCCCGGCCAGGCCCGCGTAGACGTTGAGGCTGGTGATCCCCATGGCGTGGTCGTGGTACCAGAGCATCGCCGAGCGCTCGCGGTTGGTGTAGGCGTAGATCGCCTCGTTGGGCGCGGCATTGGCCGGGTCGAGAGTGGTGTACGACAGGCCGCGCACGCCCTCGGGGCTGAACCACTGCGCCGGCGCCCCGTCCGACTGCGGCGGGGTGAAGCCGCCGTGCTGGTGGACGACGTTCCACACGTCCACGTCCGGCGGAAGGGACGGCATCCCGTGATGCGACGGCGGCACGACGTGAGGATCCCGTTTGCGGATGCGGTCCAGCGCGGACTGGAACATGTGGGGTCCGGCCGGGAGTTCGTTGCGGTATTTGACGACCGCCGGACGGTTCCTGGTCGCGCGGATCGTCGGCCCGAGGTAGCCCATTCCGAGCGGCTTTCCGGGGTCGCTCGGATTCTCGGCCCAATAACCCCATGCGGGGGCCGGAGAAAGATCCCGGTGGAAGCGCCACTCGTGCTGCCGCATCGTGAGCTCGTAGTAGTCGGCGCCCGGATAGGCGGACGTCTCCGGAATGGCCGTCACCAGCCGGGGCAGCGAGTCGACGTACTTTTTCAAGGGCGGGGTCACCACCGCTCCGGCGCCTCCGGGTCCGTTGACCGGCGCCGCGTCAGCCGGTGATGCCCGCAAGGCCGGCGGCAGAAGCATGCCGGACCCTCCGACGGCACCCGCCACGAGGAAATCGCGCCGCGCGACGACCCGCTTCATCCGCCCGTCCCTTCCCGCCGTCGCGCCGCACGGTGGGAGTCTCGCCAGGAAGGTCGATCTCAAACGCGCAGCGTGCGGCACCAGCCGGGGGCGGGATCAGCCGGGGGCGGCATCAGCGGCTCCCGCCGGTGGCGAGTTCCTCGATCGTCCGGAGCTCCTCGTCGATCTTCGCGACCGCGGCGGCGCGGTCGGCCGGCGCGCTCGGGGGGCCTGGCGGCGCGGCGTCCTGCGGGCGCCGGTGCTCGAGATGGGCGAGCAGGGTCTCCCCGTCGAGCGGGCGGGCGGCGAAGGCGACGACGACCGTGGCCGACTGCATCAGGCACCAGCCGGGCCGGAGCCGGGCGTCCACCGCGTCCTCGCGGCCCGCCACGTCCCGCACCATCAGGCGCAGGAACTCGCCGCGCTCCTCGACGATCCGCACGCTGTCGACGGCGGTCTCGTAGCGGGGGACGGTGTTCTCCAGGTCCGCGATGACCCGCCACACGGCGTCGAAGGGGGCGGCGACGCGGCGCCGCCGGACGACGGCGCCGGGCAGCCCCGCCTCCAGGACCGCGAGGCGGTCGATCGGATCCATGCCGGGCAGCGCCGCGGGTTCGCTCACGCCTCCCACACCTCCCGGAACGCGGCCCTGGCCCGGTGCAGCCGGGACTTCACGGTGCCCATCGGAATCCCCAGAGCCGCCGCGATCTCCTGCTCGCTGAGGCCCTCATGCGTGCGCAGGACCAGCACCACCCGCTGGGGCACCGGCAGGCGCGCCAGGGCGTCGTCGATGTCCACCAGCCCTTCGCGGGACGGGGCGGAACGGTCCACGAGCGTCCCGTCCGAGGCGACCTCCCGGTCGTCGCGATGGGCGAGGCGGGCCGCGGTCCGGACGGTGACCGACCGCGCCCACGTGATGATCGCCTCCGGGGCGCGCAGCGACGGCAGCCCCCGGAAGATCTCCAGCAGGGCCTCCTGCGCCGCGTCGTCGGCCGCCGCCGGGGCGATCCGCGCGCACAGCCGGCGGACGTACGGGGCCAGCTCGTCGATGAGCCGGTCCAGCGCGAGCGCGTCGCCCCGCTGGGCGGCGGCGACGGTCTCCGGGTCCACGTCCCGCAGATTAGCCGGAACCTTCCGGGCGTTCGCCGCCACCTTCCAGACAGGAGGAACCGCACAGAACCCCACAGAAGGGCCTGACCTGTGAAACCAGACCTGACGATCGTCGGCGCCGGGCTCACCGGCCTGACCGCCGCCATCGAGGCGGCCGAGCACGGCCGGCGGGTGTCCGTCGTCGAGGCGCACTCCCGGCCGGGCGGGCGGGCGCGCACGCTGGACGGCCCCTACCGCGCCAACACCGGTCCCCACGCGATCTACGTCGACGGGGCGTGGTGGGAGTGGCTGGAACGCCGGGACCTCGTCCCGCCGGTCGTGGAGGCGCCGCCCCGCGCCCGCCTCGTCCGGTCCGAGGGCCGGCTCGGCCCGTGGCCCGACGAACTCGGCGCGGCCATCGCGGCGCTGCCCGGCGCGGCGCCGGCGGAGGAGCCGTACCGGGCCTGGCTGCTCCGGCACGTCGGCGCGCGGACGGCCGAGGCGATCATCGGCGTCTGCTTCGTCTTCACCTTCGACCACGACCCCGGACGGCTGTCGGCCGCGTTCGTCCACGAGCGCCTGCGCCGCGCGCTCGCGGGCGGCGTCCGGTACGTGGCGGGCGGCTGGTCCACGCTGGTCGACATCCTCGCCGACCGCGCCGCCGCCCTCGGCGTGCGGACGAGCACCGGAACGCGGGCGTCCGAACCACCCGGAGGCCCGGCGATCATCGCCACCGGCCTCGCCACGGCGCGCCGGCTGACCGGCGACGCGTCGCTCGCCTGGCCCGGCGCCCGCACCGCGACGTTCGACCTCGGCATGCGCGCCGGCTCCGGCCCCGACTGGTTCCGGCTGTCGGACCTGGACGACCGGATCTACGTCGCCCGCTACAGCCTCGCCGACCCCTCGCTCGCGCCGGACGGCCGCGAGCTCGTCCAGATCGCCGCCGCGTGCGCCCCCGGCGAGCGGAAGGGCGACGCCGAACGCCGGGTGCACGGCCTCCTCGACCAGGCGTGGCCCGGCTGGCGCGCCGCGGTGGAGTGGCAGCGCGGCGCCGTGCGCACCGACTGCAGCGGGGCCCTGGACCTGCCCGGGACCACCTGGCGCGACCGTCCGGCCGTCGGGCGCGGCGACGCCCTCGCCGTGGCCACGGACCAGTCCGCCGCGCCCGGACTCCTCGCCGAGGTCGGCATCGCCGCCGCTCACCTCGCCCTCCAGCACCTCGACGGAACCGGCACACTCCGCCGCAACGCGCCCGACCCCGAACCCGCCCGGTCGCGGTGAACGCATCCGTCCGCACGTCACGGAGCCGGCGGCGCCCTACCGCGCCGCCGGCGACGTGCCGTCCCCCTGGCGGCGCACCATCTCTCCGATCCAGACGGGTGCGTACGGGGACGTGCAGCCCGGGGACGTCGGGTAGTCCTTGAGCACGCCCAGGCGCTCGCCGATGCCGATCGCGCGGGCGCGGTGCTCGGGATGCTCGATGCCGATCTGGGCGAGGCAGGTGTTCATCGCCCATTGCAGGCGGTCGGGGGCGTCCTTCATCTCCGCCTCGATGACGTCGAGCAGCGCCGTGAGGTCGAGGCCCTCGGGCCTCTTCACGACGCGGTCGGCGGTCAGCGCCCACCCGGCGGCCGCGACCGCCGGGTCAGGGTCGCCGGACCAGGCGAGGCGCAGCTCCTCGGCGTGCGGGCTCTTCTTCACCACGTAGCTCAGGAGCCAGTCCTGAACCTTGGGGGTGCGCGCCTCGCGCATCATGGCGTCCAGCTCGCCGCGCTCGAACGCCTTGGGACGGCAGATGAGGAGCGCCAGCAGCCGCGCCGCGCCGTCGCCGGTCTCCCAGAGCCGGCGCGCGAGGTCCTGCTGCGTCTTCAGCCGCTTCGCGAGCGCGCGCAGCTTCCCGAGGTTCACACCGTGGTCGTCACCGTGCCTCTCGTTCACCGCGCGCGCCTTCGGGTCCTCCAGCGCGGCCAGCTCGGCCATCACCTCGCTCAACGCCGTCTCGGCCACCTCGTCCTCCCGCGTCGTCCGATGACCCGAGCCTAGGGCGCCGGGCGAGGTCAGGGGCGGTGCACGGTGCGCTTGACGCTGCGGTCGCCGGTGAGGGGGCGGCCGTCCAGGTTGCAGCTCCACGACAGCAGCGGCGTGATCCTGATGTACGGGCGCGGACCGGAGGCGGTCTCGCGCTCGACCAGCTCGGCCTCGCCGTAGACGCGCAGGTACCGGGGCGACCACGGGTCGGTGCAGGGCACGTCGTCGATGACGATCGCGATCTTGGTGTTCCCGGACCCCACGTTGCGGAACTTGCGGGTCCTCGCCGGGTCGCCGCCGCCCACGAACAGGTGCGTCCCGTCGAAGTCGAACCCGACCGGGGACACGTCCGGCTGACCGTCCGGCGCGACGGTGGCGATCCGCGCCAGCCGCTGCGACCTCATGTAGGCGATCTCTTCCTCGCTGAACGACACGGCTGCTCTCCTCGTCCGGGGGTACGGGCTTGATCGACAATTGTGCGGCACGCCGCGACCGCGGCGGTCGGAGGTGTCGGTAGGTACACCCCCGAGAGGGTGTTCAGGGCCAATGTGCGCCGGTCCCGGGGCCGGAAGTCTTGATGACGTCAGCTTCCGAGCCGTTGAGGAGAGCCCCATGGCACGCATGATGGTCCGCGTCCTGTCCACCGCGCTGGCCGGCGCCGCGCTCACCGCCGCCGCCGTGCCCGCAGCGAACGCCGCGGGCTCCGCCAGGGCCGCCGCCCGCCCGGGGAACGGCAAGGGGCTGGACAAGAAGGTGCAGGAGAGCGCGGACAAGCTGGTCGCGGACGGGGTGCCCGGCGTGATCGTCCTGACGCGGCGCGGCGGCCGGGTCGCGCACGTCACCGCCGGCGTCTCGGACAAGGCGACCGGCGCGCCGATGGACGCCCGGCTGCTGTTCCGCGTCGCCAGCGTCACCAAGACGTTCACCTCGACGGTCGTGCTGCAGCTCGCCGCCGAGCACCGGCTGTCCCTGGACGACACCGTCGAGAAGTGGCTGCCCGGCCTGGTCGCCGCGAACGGCAACGACGGATCGAAGATCACCGTCCGGCAGCTGCTCGCGCAGACCAGCGGGCTGAACGACTACACGCAGGACCCGCGCGTGATGTCCGACCCGTCCCGGGCCTGGCGGCCCGCCGAGCTGATCGCCATCGCGACCGAGAAGCCGCCGCTGTACGCGCCGGGCACGAGCTGGAACTACGCCAACACCAACTACATCCTCGCCGGGATGATCATCGAGAAGGCGACCGGGCACCCCGTCGGCACGGAGTTCCAGCGGCGGATCTTCACGCCGCTGGGCCTGCGGCACACCTACTACCCCACGACGGACCCCCGCTTCCCCGGCCCGTACGTCCACGGCTACTACGACTCCTACGGCGACGTCAGCACGCAGATCAGCCCGTCGAGCGCCCGGACGTCCGGCGGCATCGTCAGCACGGTCGACGACGTGGCGCGCTTCCACCGCGCCCTGTTCACCGGCCGGCTCCTCCCGGCCGAGCAGATGCGCGAGATGCGGACCGTCCGGCCCGTCAACGACGACGGCGTGGTGGAGGACTACGGCCTCGGCGCGGCCCGCATCACGTTCTCGTGCGGGTACGGCTGGGGCCACGACGGCGGCTTCCCCGGTTACCGGACGTGGACCTACACCAGCGCCGACGGCCGCCGCCAGGCGATCATCACCTACAACGAGTCCAAGTTCGAGTACGACCCGGCGTTCCGCGCGGACCTCGCCAAGGCCGCCGAGACCGCCTTCTGCGGCTGACCCACCGGGCGCCCGCCGGGCGCCTCGCGGCGGCCGCCACGTCCGGACGGGCGGGGCGGCCGCCGAATCTGAATCTTCTTCTAACACCCGGCGATAAATAATCAGGAAATCACCTGATATTCGGCACTTTGCGGACGGCCAGCAGGTCAAGCGTCTAGATCGCCGTCCACGCGGCCGCTTATAAGCAGATGAGCAGCGGCCACCGTGATTTGTTCTTTTGCTCTACAGAACGCCCCCCGTGCCCCTGCGTACCGTCGAAACGTCCTGGACCGCGGACGGCAGGCGCGCGGGGGTCCCCGCTCAGCGCGTCCCACCCCCGCCCGCGGTCTCGAACTACCGCCGCCCGCGCCTGCCGGGTCGGGAGGGGCGACCCCACCCCGACCCCCCGCTCCCCGGCACGCGCGGAACGCGGTGACGGAGGTGTCCGATGACCAGAACCCTCGACCCTGGAGGTCTCGCCGAGCGCTCGGCCCCGCTCCCGCCGCGGCTCGCCCGCATCATGCGCCCCGAACTGCCCAGCCTCGCCGAGGAGATCGTCGCCGAGATCCGCCGCGCCATCCCCGAGTACGCCCGTCCCATCGACGGCCCGTACGGGCACGTGCTGCGGATCAGCGTGGAGCACAGCCTGTCGGCGTTCGTCGACCGGGTCGCCGCGCCGCCCGGCGCCCCGCCCGGCACGCCCGCCGTGAACGACGGCTCCGCCGGCACCGCCCGCATGCTCGGCCAGTACGAGGCGCACGAGGGCCGCAGCATGGACAGCCTGCAGGCCGCCTACCGGATCGGCGGCCAGGTCGCGTGGCGGCGCGTCATGAAGGTCGCGCCGCGCCACGACATCTCCTCCGCCGTCATGTCCCGCCTCGCCGACGCGCTGTTCGTCTACCTCGACGAGCTCGCCGCGCTGTCGCTGGAGGGCTACCTGGAGGCGCGGGCCCGGCCCATCCCCGCGATGGACGACCGGCGCCGCCGCCTGCTGCACCGCCTGGTCGGCGAACCGGGCTGCGACGTCGCCGAGGCGGCCGAGGCCGCCGGCTGGACCGTTCCGGCCGAGGTCACCCTGGTCGCCGTCGAACCCGAGGCCCGCTGCGTCTGGACGGCGCTGGACGACGACGTCCTCGCCGACCTGGAGTGCGCCGCGCCGCACCTGCTGATGCCCGGCCCGTTCACCGACGCGCGCCGCGCGATGCTGGACGCGGCGGTCCCGGGCCGCCGCGTCGCGGTCGGCCTCACGGTGCCGCCCGCGCAGGCCGCCGACTCGCTGCGCTGGGCGCGCCAGGCCCTGTCCCTCGCCCTCGACGGCGTCTTCGACGACGAGCAGGTCGTCCTGTGCGAGGAGAACCTCGTCACGCTGTGGCTGCTGTCGGACCCGGCGCTGGTCGAGCAGCTGACCCGGCGCCGGCTCGGCATCCTCGACGGCATGACCCCGGGCCAGCAGGACCGGCTCACCGAGACCCTGCGGACCTGGCTGGTCACCCGCGGCACCGCCGCCGAGATCGCCGAGCTGCTGCACATCCACCCGCAGACCGTCCGCTACCGGATGCGCAAGATCGAGCAGACCTTCGGCGAGGAGCTCGACGACCCGGAGGCCCGGTTCGGCATCGAGGTCGCGCTGCGCGCCGCGTTCCTGCGCTCGCGCCGCCCGTCGGCCGGGCCGCGCCGCCCGACGCCCGTCTCCCATCCCGTCCCGAAACTGCGCCGCCTCAAGTAGGACCCGCCTCAAGGAGGACCGCCTCGAGGAGGACCGCCGACGCCGGCCCGGTCCCGCCCGCGCCCCGGGCCGGGCCGGGCCGGGTCGGCGTTCGCGTGCGCGGTGTGGGCGGGATGTGGCGATGTCGTGCCGATGCTTCGGCTGCGCGGGCCGCACGGCGGCCGTCTGGGATGATGGCGCGGTGAACGGATTTTCGGGGGGTTTGCGGCGGTTTGTCGTGGTGGCGGGAGTGCTCGCCGCCGTGCCGGCCGCGGGCGCGTGCGGGTCGGAGCATGGCACCGCGTCCGGGGTCCCGCCGGTGCCCGCGTCCGGCGCGCCGTCCGGCGGGCCGTCCCCCGCCCCGACGCTCGCGTCGCCCACGCCGAACCCCTCGACGGCCTGCTCCCCCGACGGCGTCAGCCTCTCGATGGACCGGCCCGACGCCGCGATGGGACTGCGCGCGGCCTGGGTCGAACTGCGCAACTGCGGCACGCGGCCGTACCGGCTGAACGGCTACCCGGCCCTGCGCGTCCTCGACGAGAAGCGGCAGCCGTTCGACGTCCGCGCCGTCGAGGGGACGCGCCAGATCAAGGACCCGGGACCGAAGCCGGTGACCGTCGCGCCCGGCGGGTCGGCCCGCATCGGGATCGTCTGGCGCAACCTCGTCACCGAGTCGACCGTCCCGGCCGTCAACGGCAGCTACCTGGAGGTCCGCCCGGCGCCGGGGCGGCCCGTCCTCGTCGTCCCGGCCAACGGGCCCCTCGACCTCGGCAACACCGGCCGCCTGGAGACCACCGCCTGGACGCTCGCGCGGTGACGGTCACCCGCCCGCGGGGAAGCGGACCTGGCCGTCCGGCGGCTGCACGGGCCGCACGACCGGCCACCCGGCCGGGGGCGGGCTCGCCGGCGGGGTGCCGGGCCGCGCGGACGGGCCGTCCGGGAACCGGGCGGGCGTCCTGGCGTAGCGGCCGGTCGCACGCGGCGCCGTCCAGCCCACGGGGCGCTCGGCGGCGGGTCGCTCGGGCTCCGCACGGCGGACCGGGCGCGGCGCGGGGCGGCGCTCGCCGCCGGGCGCGGCGGGTTGCTCGTGCCGGGGGAAGGCCAGCAGCGCCAGGACGGCCAGCAGGACGCCCGCGAGCCGCAGCAGGAACAGCGCCGGCGCGTGCGGCCACGGCTCGCCGTACAGCAGGGTGGCCGACAGCAGCAGGTGCGTCTTCGCGGTCACGGTCACCACGGTGACGATGATGGTGAGCCGGCAGCGCTGCAGGCCGATGGACAGCAGGCCGAGCCCGAGCGCGCCCGCCGCGACGAACAGGTACGGGTGCGGGGTGGACAGCACCGCCGCGCCGCGGTGCCCGGCCAGCATCATCGCCATGCCCTGGCCGAACACCTCCGTCGCGCCGAGCAGGACGCCCGCGCCGAGCCCGTAGGCGATGCCGGTGATCGGACGCGCGTGGCGCCCCGCGACGAGCCGGTCCCGGACGAAGAACATCCACAGCGGCAGCCCCAGCGACGGGACGAAGACCAGCCCCGCCTTCCACAGCGGCAGCGCCTGGGCCGCCGCGGCGCCGTCCGGCCGGTGCAGGGCGCCGGCGAGCGTCTCGCCCCGCGCGGGCAGCACCGACAGCGCCGCGGTGACCATCGCGGCGACGACGATGGCGACGGCCAGCCACTCCCGGGACGTGGGCCGCTCACCGAACCCGCTCATCCCGACGACGAGGAGCAGCGCGAGGCTCATCCCGTACGCGGGCAGCGCCGCGACCACCGGCAGGCTGATCAGCCCGCCCGCGAACAGCGCGAAGCCCGCGAGGACGACCGCGACCCCGGCGACCCAGCGGGGGCTGCGCAGCAGCAGCGCCGCGCCGTGCAGCGGCCGCCGGCCGCCGAGCGGGCCGATCCGCCCGACGGCCGTCTTGAACAGGACGAAGGCGATGAAGTAGACGGTTTGCGCGGTGCAGGCGAGGACGGCGGCCCACACGATCTCACTGCTGTTCACGGGTGCACCTCCGGGGGTGGGCCCCGGTCCGGAGCCAGAGGCGGCCCCCGGCGGCGGCACCCCCTTGTACGGCCGCCCGCCGGGCAACAAACGCTGACGAAACGGATGGTGACATGGCGAGGGCGTCCGGCGATTGGACCCCGGGCACGGAGAATCCGCCGTTTTTGTGCGTCCGGGTGAGTGGTACCGCGCCGTACGTTCGAACGACCGGCCCGGCGCCCGATCGTGCGGGCGCGATGTGCCGTGCGGGCGGGGCGGTTCGCCATTTTCGCAAGGCGGCGATGGCACGGTGATCCATACCGTAGGCTCCCGCGAAGGGGTCGATGACCGGGCATTGGACCGGTCCCGGCCGGGGGTACGCGCGTCCCCGACGCGGGGCGCGGCGCCCCGGTCCGGCGGGCGCGTCCCGGAAAGGCGCGGATCGACTCGTCCGGCGCATTGCCCGATCACGCACCGCAGGTGAATGATTGCACTGCGCTTCCGACTCGATGTGGTGATGCGGTGACTGCGATGGAACGGCTCGGCGAACCGTTCGGCTTCGTCGGCGACCCGGCGGAGGGCCGGCGCGCGCGGCGGACCGTGCGCGAGCTGGCCGCGAAGGTCGTCGCGCGGGACGAGCTGCTCGACGACGTCGAGCTGATGGCCGCCGAGGCGATCGCCAACGCCGTCCTGCACGGCAGCGGCTCCATCACGGTCGCCGTCGAGACCGACGGGCGGCGGGTGCGCGTCGAGGTGTCCGACGAGGGCCCCGTCCAGGACGACCTGCACGGCCGCCGCCGCATCGACCACGGCCGCGGCCTCACCGTCATCGACGCCCTCGCCGACGAGTGGGGCCTCGACCAGACCCCCCGCCGCACCCGCCTCTGGTTCGAGATCTCTCAGGAGAACGAGCCCGTGCCGTCGGCCGCGAAGACGGGGTCGAGCGAAGCGAGGGCCTGATCGCGCAGCGAGCCCTGGAGGCGAGCCGGAGCGACGCGGCGATCGCCGCTCCGCCCGCCGCGGGAAGGCCCGCCGGGGCCTGACGCCGGCGGCGACGCGATCACTGCCGGAGGGCCCGGCGGACGACCTTGCCGGTGGCGTTGCGGGGCAGGGCGTCCAGGAAGTGCACGTCGCGGGGCACGGCGAAGCGGGCGAGGCGGTCGCGGACCTGCGCGCGGACGGCGTCGGCGTCGAGCGTCTCGCCGTCGTGGAGCACGACGAAGGCGGCGGCGCGCTGCCCGAACTCCTCGTCCGGCACCCCGGTCACCGCGACCTCGCGGACCTGCGGCAGCGCCGCGACGGCCGCCTCGATCGCGGCGGGGAACACGTTCTCGCCACCGGACACGATCATGTCGTCGTCGCGGCCGTGCACGAACAGGCGCCCGTCGGCGTCGAGGTGGCCGAGGTCGCCGAGGCTCATCAGGCCGTCCCGCATCTCCTTGGAGCCGCCGCCGGTGTAGCCGTCGAACAGCAGCTCGTTCGCGGCGAAGATGCGCCCGGTGGTGCCGGGCGGGACGGGGCGGCCGTCGTCGTCGAGGACCGCGACGCGGGTGCCGGGCGGCGGGGTGCCCGCGGTGTCCGGGTGGGCGCGCAGGTCGGCGGGGGTGGCGATGGTGACCCAGGACGCCTCCGTCGACCCGTACAGGTTGTAGAGGACGTCGCCGAACGCGTCCATGAACGCGGTCGCGAGCGTCGCGGGCAGCGCCGAGCCGCTGACCGCCGCGATCCGCAGCGCCGACGTGTCGTGCTTCGCGCGGACGGCGGCCGGCAGGTCCATGATCCGCTGGAGCATGACGGGGACGGCCACGAGCGCCGTCGCGCCGGTCGCCTCCACCGACCGCAGCGTCAGCTCCGGGTCGAACCGGGCGCGCAGCACGATCGTGGCGCGCAGCGACACCGCGACCTGGAGCATCGCGTATCCCCAGGTGTGGAAGAGCGGCGCCTCGATGAGCATCCGCTCGTGCACCCGGTACGGGATGCGGGACAGGATCGACGCGAGCGGCTGCAGGCCGGGCCGGGACTTGCGGTCGGCGCCCTTCGGGCGGCCCGTCGTGCCGGAGCTGAGCACGATCGTCCGGCCGGTGCGGCCCGGCGGCTCCACCGGCCCGGCGGGCGCCGTCGCGATGAGCGTCTCCAGCTCCGCGTCCGGCGACCCGGCGGTGACGGCCCGGACCGTCTTCGGCAGCGCGCTCAGGAACGCGCCGAACTCCTCGTCCGCGATCACCACGTCGGCCTCCTGCTGGCGGACGACCGCGACGAGCTGGTCGGTGCCCATCCCGGTGTTCAGCATGACGAGGTCCGCGCCGGCCTTCCCGCAGGCGGCGAGCGTCTCGACCATCCCGCGGTGGTTGCGGCACAGCACCGCGACGCGGGGCGCCCCGCCGATCCCGCGCAGCGCGGCGGCGAGCCGGTCGGTGCGGGCGTCGACCTCCCCGTACGTCAGCTCGCCGTGGTCGTCGGCGATCGCGACGGCGTCCGGGTCGCGGGCGGCGGCGGACGCGACCGTCCCGCCGAGCAGGGTGCCCCAGCGGCGCAGCGCGCCGAGCTGCCGGGCGACCCGGAGCGGCGGCCCGGGGCGCCACAGCCCGCTGCGGACGAACATCCCGCCCGCCCGCGCGGCCGACGCGGTGCGCCGCCCGAACTCCGATCGTCCGCTCATCTGCCGCTCCCGGTCCGACGCGTGCTCCAGTGGGGCTTCGACCGTACGGACGGCGGGCCGCGCGGCTCTTGCGACTCAACCCAGGTGTTCCGGCGGGCGCTTGTCAGGCTCCTGACAACGCGCGTGCGGCCGTGGACCGGGACCGGGCGCCGCCGGGGCGCACGCCGGCCCCCCGCCCCCC